>JAFTPR010000019.1 GCA_017463145.1 Clostridia bacterium | reverse complement strand
TGGGGTTCAAGCCCAGCTCTTTCACGTACGCGGGCACGAAACCGACGTGTCCGTCCCAGCCGTCCTGTGGACGGTCGATGGTGAGATATACTTCCGTATTCGGCTCGTTTACCCATTCCGTTTGAATTTCTTCGATATCTACAAGATCATCCTTACTTCTTGCGCCATATACAATCACAACTTTACCATAGTTGCTCCGATAATGACGAACATAATTGATAACACTTCTAAGAGGCGCAAGCCCGATACCGCCTGCGATAAAGAGCAAGTCTTTTCCCTTGAAGTCTTCTTCTACGGGGAAATTTTTTCCATAAGGACCTCTTACGGTTATCTGTTGTCCTACCTCCATTGCATGAATAACTTCCGTTACGCAACCGCATTTTTTAATGGAAAATTCCATATATTCCTCATTTGTAGGAGAGGATGTAATGGAGAACATACATTCCCCTACGCCGGGCACGGAAACCATAGCGCATTGTCCGGGCATATGCTCAAACAGTTTTTTGCCGTCAGTCCCGACTACGCGGAACGTTTTTACGTCGGGCGTATCCTTACGAATATCCGTAATCACGCCGATTTTAGGAATGAGATTTTCTTCAATCATTTGCTTTTCCTCCAAGGGTTTTGATTACTTTCACGATATTCAAACGTTGAGGACACTTATTTACGCAACGACCGCAGCCTACGCAAGAATATAAACCGTTGTTCTGCGAGGGATAATATACGAGCTTATGCATAAATCTTTGACGGAATCTCTGCATTTGCGTCGTACGGCTGTTGCCGTGCGCCATCAACGTAAAGTCGGAATACATACAAGAATCCCAACAACGGTAACGCATAATCCCTTCGTGGGTTTTGAAATCACGGATATCAAAGCATTGGCACGTCGGGCAAACAAAGGTACAAGTACCACATCCCAAGCAAGCCTCGCTTAAAGATTCCCAAGCAGGATCGTCAAACAAGTCGTTTAAGTTTTCGGGCTTAAAACGATTGAGATTCAAAGCTGCGTACGGCAATTTTGCAAGAATCGCTTTCGTCGCTTCCTTTTGTGCCGCAACTTCTTTCTCGCCGCCTTCTTCAAATAAGTCTTTTACAAGAGCAGTAAGTTTTTCGCCCTTTTCCGTATTGGCTTGCCAATATAAATAAGCTTCATCCAACCACGTCGTAACGTCGCCCTCAGGTGCAGTTGCGTCGATACCGAACACACCACAGAAACAGCTTTCCTCAGGACGGGAGCAAGCAAGTGTAACGACCGTCATTGCATCTTTTCTTGCTTTATAATACGTATCAACAGGCTCAGCAAGGAATACTTTATCCAATACTTCAATTGCCTTATAATCACATGCTTTTACGCCGAAAAGAACAAACAGCTTACCCTCCTCAACGTAATCCTTACGCACGTCCACAACTTCGATATTCTTTCCTTCCGTTTTAAACTTCATCATTGTTTCTGTTTGCGGAAAGAAAGCGTTTTTAGGGGATTTAACTGTTTTCAACGTTTCCAGCGAAACCTCTTTTCCTTCCCCCCAAACGGCATAATTTACTTCCCCTGCTTTCTTGACGGGAATGAAAAGCCCCATACTTTCGTTGATCTTAGCATAAAGCTCGTTTAATCTTTCTTTTGCAATTTTTAACATTATTTTGCCTCCCCGTTGAATACGTCTTTCGGCTCTGCGTCGCTTTCGGTGTAAGAGGTAAGCGGCGTTTTGCCTTCATCCGTTTCACCTGCTTGATATTCGCCGTACAAATTGTCGATATCTTTGATGAATTTACGGTTCAAAAGGTGCAAAGGAATATTTTGCGGGCAAACCCTCGAACACTCCCCGCAATCCGTACAGCGTCCCGCCACGTGGAAAGCACGGATAATATGGAAAAGCTGTTCCTCAAATTTATCGTCATTTGCTTTTGCCGCAACGCCCGAAGAAGGATTGTCGAATACGCACTTCAAGCAAGAGCAAGCGGGACAAACGTTTCTACAAGCATTGCAACGAATACACTTGGAGAGCTGCTCACGCCAAAACGCAAACCGTTCCTCTTCCGTCATTGCTTCTAATTTTTCCACTTCTTCAAAGCGATTTACGTCTTTTGCGGGACGTTCATGTAAAATAATTTCTTCATCTTTTACCTGATGTGTTTTTGTGCAGGTTGCGCATTTTGAAAGTACTACGTCAGGTTTGTACAACGTTGTTTCACCGTCTGCCGTGAATACTTTCACGTCTTTTTCAACTACTTCAACGCCCGTCACAAAAGAAATGCCTTGCGCTTTAATTTTTTCAATATCTAATTTTCCCAAACATTCCACCGCAATCACGTATACGTTTTCACGCTTAATACGATGTTCTTTTATAAGCTGATTGAAGCTGTACGTATCGCAAGGCTTCAAAAAGACTGCCGTTTTACCCTCTTTCTTGCTCATTTGAATTAAGTATTTGGAGAGATTTGCGCCGCAGAAATAATCGTAAACGAAATCTTTCAGCTCTTCTACCGTTTCAAACGCAGCGGGCGTAGGATCATAACAAAAATCACCTTTTTTCCAACCGATTACACGTGCCACTTCGCCGCTTTCTAGAAGCTGTTTTGCGCGATCAATCATTTTTAATGCAACGTCTTTCATTTTATTCGCCCTCCTTTACTCTCAAATCGGTAAGGCGTTTATTTTCGCCAAGCTCCGTAACTGTTTTTACGAAATCGTTCATAACGGCAGAGAATTTTGCGCCCTCAGCCGCAGATACCCACTCTACGCGGGTACGATCCTTTTCAATACCCATATAGTTGAGGAAACTGTACAAAAGTGCCATTCTTCTTCTCGTGTAATAGTTACCTGTGACGTAATGGCAATCTCCGGGATGGCAACCGCAAAGAATTACGCCGTCAGCGCCCTGTTGGAATGCTTTCAAAACGAACATCGGATTTACACGGCAGGAACAAGGAACGCGAATAATTTTTACGTTTGCGGGATACGTCAAACGGCTCGACCCAGCAAGGTCAGCGCCTGCATACGAACACCAATTACAGCAAAACGCAACGATATTCGGTACGAATTCTTTCTTTTCCGTAGTTACTTCTTGCATATCGCTTCCACCTCCGACATAATTTGTTTGGAGCTGAACCCTTTCAGATCCATTGCGCCCGAAGGACACGTTACCGTACAAGCGCCGCAGCCTTGACATACGGCAGGATTTACGGAAGCTATACGGCGAACCTCCGTCTTACCGCCACCAAGACGGAATTCCTTATCAACGTAAGTGATTGCGCCGTACGCGCAAACGTTGGCGCATTGGTTACAACCATTACACATATTTTCATCAGGCGAAGCCACGCAAGGATTGGTCTTTAATTTATCCTTTACAAGCAAGCCGATAACCTTTGCTGCACAAGCAGAAGCTTGCGAAACCGTTTCGGGAATATCTTTCGGACCTTGGCAAACGCCTGCAAGATAAACGCCTGCCGTGGGACTTTCCACAGGGCGAAGCTTTGCATGCGATTCTGTAAGGAAATTATTTGTATCAATACTCGTCGTCAAAAGCGTAGCGATTTTTCTCACCGAAGGTTCGGGTTCTATCGCCGTTGCAAGTACGACAAGGTCGGAAGCGATGGTAATCTGTTCGTTATCAATAAGATTTGAACCTTGTACCATCAATTTGCCGTTTTCGTTGTATACTTTCCCGACCATACCTTTGATATAGTCAACGCCGTACTGTTCCACCGCGCGACGGTAGAATTCGTCGTAGTTCTTACCAGGAGTACGTACGTCAATATAGAATACGTGTACTTCCGTATCAGGATATTTTTCACGGATAAGCATAGCGTGCTTCGCCGTATACATACAGCAAATTTTCGAGCAGTACGGTTTTCCGCAACCACTTGTATCACGCGAGCCTACGCATTGGATAAACGTAATTACCTTCGGATGCTCTCCGTCTGACGGACGGAGCAACACGCCGTTCGTAGGACCTGCTGCATTCATCAATCTTTCAAGTTCGAGGGACGTGATAACGTCTTTATTGTCGCTGTATCCGTACTCGTTGAAGTTGTCGAGTGCAATCGGCTTGAAGCCCGTTGCAACGACGATTGCGCCATACTGACGGTCGATAAACGTATCCTTTTGTTCGTAATCGATTGCGCCCGCACCGCAGAATTTTTGACAAATACCGCACTTACCCGTTTTAAATTTGATACATTGCGTTGTATCGATAACAGCAACGTTGGGAATTGCCTGCGCAAACGGAATATGAATGGCGGGGCGGGTATTTAAATTCATATTGAACTCGTTCAAGCCCTTTTTAGAAGGACATTTTTCCATACAGATTTTACAACCCGTACATTTCGTTTCGTCAACGTATCTTGCCTTACGGCGAATTTTTACGCTGAAATTAACGACGAAGCCCTTTACG
>JAFTPR010000059.1 GCA_017463145.1 Clostridia bacterium | reverse complement strand
TTCATTACCCAATCCACGGGCATCATACGAACGAGCGAATACAGCAGTATGGACACGCCGAACAGGATTAAAAGCGAAAGTAAAATCCGTTTTATTATATATTTTACCATCGTTTTTTTCTCTTTCCGTTTATTTTTACGGCAATGCCGCAAAGAAATTAGTTATAGTTTACTTCCCAAATACGGTCGAATACGCCCGAATTGGAGTTGGGATTTCTATTGATTGTATCCACGTTAATCTTGGTCTTGTTGAACACGACGAGATCGTTTCTTTGATAGGTGGGAAGTTCCACGCAAAGTTGCATAATCAAATCGAGCGCTTCCGCATAATCCTCTTTACGTTCGTCTTGATTGAGCGTTTCACGCGCCGTTTCGATCAATTCGCTGAGCTGATTGATAATTCCCTGTTCATACGTGAATTGCTTCGTCGTATCCGCAAAAATTTCTTTATAGCCCCAATTCTTGATACTCGTTGCCGTACTGTCCTTATGGTAAACTTGATACAAATCGGGGTCAATACTCGACGACCAAGCCGCCGCCCAAACCGCAAGATTACCCTGCGCCAAATCCGCAAGCGCCGTGACTTTCGTGATTACGGTGATATCAAAACCGCAGTTTTCGTTCAGCCAATCCGCCGCGTCTTGGAACATATCGTATGCGGGGTGATCCGTCGTTTCGCCCGCAATTACAAACGTAAGCGTAAGCGTTTTTCCGTCTTTGGCATATACGCTATTGCTATCTGCTCTTCTCCAACCCGCTTTTTCTACAAGCGAGGTGATATCGCTTGCCGTTCTTGTATATTCAACGTTTTCGTGTACGTCTACCTTCGTGCCGTCCTCGTTCTTGGGGTAAGCCCAAGATTCCGTGGACATAGGTCTTTCAATAATTTCCGCAAGCGTATCCGTGTAATAGCTCATAATCAACTGTCGGTTCATTGCTTTCATAATCGCTTGACGAACTTCAATATCGGGCACAAATTTCGGATTAATACCCACGTAGCCGTAGCCGTTGGTTCTATATTGCTCGTAATCGAGATGCGCGTAATTTTTAATTGCGTCCACATTCGCTTTCTTCGCCGTAGGTTCGCCCACGTCGATATCCTGCGTAGCAAGAGAGTTGAGAATTTGATCCGAACCGATTACCTGATAACGCAAATATTTGATTTTTGCGTTGTTGAGCTTATCGCCCACCGTTTTGAAATTATCGTTACGTTTGTAATAGACTACGTTGTTTACGTAGAATCCGTCACCGTTTGTCAACGTGTTGCCTTTGCTGTCCGTCGCCATATACGCGCCTGCACCTACGGGCAACGCATTCTTGGCAGGGGCTTGCAATACGCCGTCAAAGAAAGCTTGGTTATTGAACTCTACGCCGAAATGTTGTTCGTGTTCCGTATCCGCCATAGCCGCATCATAGTGCGCCTTATCCGAATAGTAATGCATAGGCGCAACAGAGAATGCAAAGTTCCAAATTGCCTTGGGGTCAACGCCGTTGATCGTGATACGCAACACGTCGCAAGGATCGACAAGCGCTTTATTTTCGTGATCTCTCGTAGCCTGTCCGTCGGGGTTTACCTCGATACCGCTGATATTCTTTACAAGCAATTCCCCGTCGTTGTTCGCCTTTTGTTCTTCGTAATACGCCGATCTTGCTTCTGCAACGAAATCCTCGCGTACGTTTGCACCCGTCACCGTATAGCGAATCACGTCGGCAAGGCTCGATTTCAAGAAATCTCTTGCGTATACCACGTCGATAGCCGTATCCCGTTTGATATACTTAATTGCCTGCGCTCTGTCGCACTTATACGTATTCATTGCAGCCGTAATCGCCGTTTCGTCTGCCGCTGCTTCCTCGATATCCTTTTTCAACTCCCCGTCCGTAGCGGCTGTACCGTCCTTGTTGGGGTCGAGCGTCGTGAAATATTTACCATCCTCTTCGCGGCGTTTATTCCCCGTTTCCGTTGCCTCGTATTGGTAACTGATAAGGTTTTTTGTAAAATAGAATATTTCCCAATCTTCCGTAAAACGGTATTTTTCTTTATAGCCCTCTATCGTACCCTCGATAGCCGTCCAATCGCTTTGGATATCCTCTTTCAACACCGCGCGTACCTTTTCGATATCCGCTTTGATTTCGTCCGTTTCGGGATATTTTGAAGGTTCGTCAAGATGATTGAGCATATTGGTAATCCGCTTTTGCGCCGCGGTTTTAAATTGACCCTCGGCATCCGATTCCTGATCGTCAAGCGCATCGGGGTCTTGCCAACGGTATGCGTTCAAGCCCTTGATATCCGTTGAATAAATGGTAGCAGACCCCATATACATAGGATCAAGATACACGTAAAGATTAAAGAGTACGTCTTTGATCGTAAGCGGAGTGCCGTCGCTGAACAACACATCGTCTTTAATAATAAATTCGTATTCCGTCGTGACCGCGTTCGCGCCCTCTTTCGTTTCTTGTCCGTCCTTATCTTTCATTGTCTGCTTGAAAGACCGAGCAACCGTCGGCTCGTCCTCTCCCGCTACGGGATTGCCTTCTGCATCCGTCGTAATCATACTGATTTGTGTCTGCGCGGCGATTGTAACGTCCGAAGCGGACGTAGCAAAGAACGGGTTAAAATTGCCGTCCAAAGCGTCGATACTGAACGTAATCGGGTCCGTTTCTGCATTATACTTCTTCCCCACGGCGTCTTTACAGCCGACGAGAGGTACAGCCAACGAACAGACTGTTGCCGCGCAAAGCGTCATACTAACAATTCTTTTTACTGCTTTCTTCATAAATCTTGCCTCCGTTTAGGTTACTATATTTTTTCAATTTAATTGCGTTCCGTTGAAAAGCAGCTTGCTTTCCTGTGAAACCGTTACGCCGCCTACGTACTCCGTATCCGCGTTATATCCGCCGAACAGCCAAGCCGTACCCTCTTTTAAGCCTGCCTGGAACGTGGTTCTCTCCTCGTTACATTCGATAGAGAGCGTACCCGACACCGCTACGTTTTCTATTATTGCGCCGCTTGCAACCGAAGTGAATACGAAATACGTTTCTACGTCCGATTCGGGCAAAACAGTATAGGAAACGGTCAATTCTGCAAACGTGATATCCTTAATGATTGCCGTTGCTTTAATTTCGCCGAGGAACGCTATTGCTCCGTTCCCAACGCCGCTATCGCTGACGTTGAGTTTTTTAAGCGAATACCCGTTGCCGCGAAGTTCCCCGTCGAACGAACTTAAACTGTTAATAGAAAGCTTACTGCAATCGATATCGCCAAGCAGATAATACTTCCCGCCCTGCGTATAGTTTGCAAACATATCAAACACGTCGCCGTCGTCCTTGACCGTTTTCCAATCGCCTTGAATATACTTCGCGTAGATTGTCACGTCTGCAACCGAGCCGTCCTCCGCGGGCGTAGGCTGTTTTAAGGGCCAGACAACGCTTTGGGTACACGCTTCGTCCATATACAAATTTATATACGTATACGCATTGCTTGCCACTTTGAACGGCGCATAGGAATCTCGGCGGCTGCCCACTTCGCCTTTTGCGTCATAGTTAAACTCGTCCACGTCACTCCCCCAACCATAGGACAGGGCTGCGTTATCCTTATCTTGAATCTTCGTTGCCTTATCCGCCGTTTCCGTTTCGTCGAACAGAGAAAGCTTTACCACGACTTTTGAATGCGCGCCCCATACGGCGCAAAGGTTGTACACGTCGCCTTGTTTCAACACGGTTTTGGAGAAATCGAATTTCTCCCCTGCTTTATAAAAACCGAGCGTTTCGTCTGCGTAGACGAGGTTGCCCTGCGTGTCGACCTCAATCACGTACCAGCCGAGAAAATCGTAATTATCACGCGAAATTTTCGTCGAACCGGCATCCACCTGACCGATTGGCGCAGCCTTTTGCCCCGCGGCATAGTAAATCGTTTTCGTGGGTTTGCTAGTTTCAAACAAACCGCCGTTTGCATAGTAATTTACCTGCGCCGTAAGGTTATATTGCTGTTTCAGCCCCTCTACCGATTCCCCGAGCTTACACCCGCAAAACAGGCAAAGAAGCGCAAGCAACGCCATTACGCTTATCCAAAACCGTTTTATCCCTTTTTTCATACGAAATCCTCGCGTATATTTATCCGTTTTACCGCATAAACGGAGCTGTTGCGAATTTTAGCCTGCAAAGCCCCAAGTTTGCATAGTGATACAAGTATTATTTTAACGAAAAAAAAACGTTTTGTCAACCCGAAAGAGGTTGCTTGTATAAATTATTTACTGTACTGCCGCATTTTTTAAAGAAAAAACGCTCCGCCGATAGTTGGCGAAACGTTGTTTCTTGTATTTATTTGGTCATTTTTTCC
>JAFTPR010000058.1 GCA_017463145.1 Clostridia bacterium | reverse complement strand
CGCATCCATTCCCGCATAATAAGCGTTTGCCATGAACAGGAATTTTTCCCGCCGCCATTGTCATTATTCCAAAGCCATAACGGCGTAGGATACAAACAAACCTCAACCGCCGTTTTATCGTAAAAAGATTTACTTACGCCGTTTTGACCGTGATGCGCCATCTGCACCACCGTACAGTCGCTAAGCTGTTGCTCAAACCACGCATCCTTTAAAAAATCGTCGCCGCGCAAGCCGAGGTCGCCCGTAAACAAAACGTTGCTCTTTCCCGTTTCAAACTTATAAACCACACTCGTATCGTTGCAGAAATTATCGCTATAAGCAAAGCAAGCATTATTGAGCACGCGCACACGCACCCCGTCAATCGAATAGCAATCTCCCCGCTTCGGCTTTATTACCGTTACGGTATCGGGAATATAACGCGGGAACTGCTCCACAAGATAATTATCCCCGTCACCTCTGTCCGTCAGAAGTGTAGAGTCGGGGAAATTATAGTATAGCTTTTCAATTTTGACCGTCCCGTTTTTCAACAAGCCAATCACAGCCCCGATATGGTCGTTATGATAATGCGTGACAAACAAATGATGTATCACGCCGCCCTTTTCTTTAATAAAACTCTCCAAACGCGGCGTATCCTGTTCACACCCGCCGTCCACAACGATTACCTGACCGTTTTTGGTTGTCATCACGTAGCTCATAGATTGCGCCCAAGCCGGTGGAAGCTGATACAGCGTTTCACCGTCGAACAGCTTATCAAGCGGCTTTTCAAAGCGTACGTCCGTAATGCGGAACGCCTCGCCGCCGTACTCCCGCAGCTCGAACACAACAAATTGAACGCCGTCCTTTTTATACACCGTTGCTTCGGCATTGACGTTTTCTACCTTACCCGAAACAAAGCACGAGTCCACCTGCGCGCCATCCAAACCGTAAAGCTCCCACGCCGCATACGGCGTTTGACCAAGCGTTTGCAAGCGGAAATGCACCAACGCTTTCCCAACGGCATCATAACCGTCAACACGCTCCGCCTCCCGCATGAAATAACTGCCGTTTTCCTTGATAATCAAATACACGGCAGCCATCTTCACTCACACTTATCCGCCATACTTCTCGCCAAATGAGCAAGGGAAAGCCGCATTTCTTCTCTAACAGGCTCAGGCGTATTCCGCGAAACGCACGTTTCAAGCGTAAAACAACCTTTATACCCAATTTCTTTCAAAGCCGCCAAAAACTCTTCCCACTTAATATTGCCCTGATAAGGAATCAAATGCTGATCCCAATTCCCCTTATTATCGTGTACGTGTAATGCCACGAGGTCATCCCCAAGCAAGCGCACGTCCTCGGCGATATCTTCACGGCACACGTTTGCATGACCCGTATCCAAACACATTTTAAACAGCGGATGATCAATCTCTTTGATAAGTTCTTTCAAGGCTTTCGTCCTCGACGTGTCGTACGCCGTGAACGGCATATTTTCCGTACAAACCGTCACGTCATACTTTTCTGCATATTGCGTCAACCGCTTATACCGCTCGATATTCAGTTCCCACACCTTATCTTTATCCAGCTCCGATCCCCAACCGTAGGGCATAACGGGGTGCACGACCATTTTTTTACAGCCGAGATAATACGCGCCCCGTATCTGCTTTTCAAACAAACGCAAATCTTTTTCCCGCTGTTTACAAAAACGGTCGTCCGTAGGCCAAAGCCCGTGTATTTGCGTAATCTCAACGCCTACCTGTTGCGCTTCCTCCCCTACTTCCCGCAGGTATTTTTCGTACTCGGCATCACTCCAACCAAACGGCTCGCAATTCGGGTTACAAATCTCGCTGTAATCCACGCAATCGTAGCCGTGGCTTTTCATTTTCCGCAAACCGTCTTTATAATCGTGGACGGTAAAATACGCCAAAGCCTCTAAACCGATCTTCATTTCTTCCCTCCGTATAACGTTTTTTACATTATACACCAGGGAATATTTTTTGTCAACCGTACAACGGAAAATATTTCTATTTTCCGTAATATGCTTGTAAATACAGCTCTTTTATCTCCCCTATTAACGGATACCGCGGGTTTGCGCCCGTGCATTGGTCGTCGAACGCATCTTGACTAAGCTTATCTATCGAGGACAAAAATTCCTCCTCTGTCACCTTATCCCCAAGCGCCTCTTTAATCGTTGCAGGTATCCCTAAATTTTTTATTAACTCTTCAATGCGGTCAATCAACGCAACGAACAACGCCTCGTCCGTAGCCCCTTTCAAGCCGATTTTCCTTGCGACCTTGGCATACCTTTTCAACGCATCGGGATATGCATACTGCGGGAAAGTAGCCATCTTCAAAGGCGTTTCCGCGGCGTTAAACCGCATCACCCTCGTCAACTGCAACGCATTGGCAACGCCGTGCGGCAAATGCCACCTTGCGCCCAATTTATGCGCCATGGAATGGCACAAACCCAAAAACGCGTTTGCAAAAGCAATCCCTGCAATCGTGGAGGCGTTAAACACCTTTTCCCTTGCTTCAATATCCGCTCTTCCCTTTTCAAACGCACGGGGCAGGTACGCAACGAGCAACTCTACCGCCTCATAAGCCAAGCCGTTTGTATAATCCGAAGCCAATACGGAAACCACCGCCTCCATAGCATGTGAAAGCGCGTCAAAACCTGCGCTTGCCGTCAAGCCCTGTGGAATATCCAACGTAAATTCCACGTCGCAAATCGCCATATTCGGCATCAACTCATAATCGGCAAGCGGGTACTTTTCGCCCGTTTTTTCGTCCGTAATAACAGCAAACGGCGTCACCTCACTTCCCGTTCCCGCCGTCGTTGGTATTGCCACAAACATTGCTTTTTGTCCCATTTTCGGGAAACCGAACACCCTTTTGCGAATATCCATAAACCGCATGGCAAGATCTTCAAACCGCGTTTGCGGGTGTTCGTACAGTACCCACATAATTTTCGCCGCGTCCATCGGCGAACCGCCTCCGAGCGCAATAATCAAATCGGGCTGAAACGCCTCCATTCGCTTTGCACCCTCTCTTGCCACCGCCAATGTGGGATCGGGCAACACTTCAAAAAATTCCGTATGCGTAATACCGAGCGTATCCAGCTCGTCCGTTACCCTTTTACACGCGCCCGAGCCATATAAAAAACGGTCGGTTACGATAAAAGCGCGCCGTTTGCCGTATCCCTCTTGCCCCAGCTCCCGCATAGCCGTTTTCAAACAACCCCGTTTAAAATACACCTTTTCGGGCGCGCGAAACCAAAGCATATTTTCTCGCCGCATAGCCACGGACTTAATGTTGAGCAACTCCTGCACACCCACGTTTTCGCACACGCTGTTGCCGCCCCAAGACCCGCAACCGAGCGTAAGCGACGGGGTCAAGCGAAAATTATACAAGTCACCTATCCCGCCTTGCGCGGCAGGCGTATTGATCAAAATGCGGCAAGCCTTCATTCTTTCACAAAAAGTGGCAAGCCTGTCCTTTGCGCCCTCCTCGTCGATATACAGCGAAGCGGTGTGACCTTTCCCACCGCCGAAAACAAGCGCCTCCGCCTTTTCTAACCCCTCGGAAAACTCCCCGAATTTGTACATAGCAAGAATAGGCGACAGCTTTTCTTTTGAAAGCGGCTCACTCTCCTCCACGGAGGTCACTTCCGCTATGAGGACTTTCGTTTCATCTCGTACCTGTATGCCGCAAATCCCTGCAATTTGCGCCGCCGTCTGCCCGACAATCTTTGCATTCAAAGCGCCGTTTGGAAAGGCATTCTTGCGCAATTTCTCCGTTTCCTCCGCATTTAAAAAATATGCGCCTTGCGCCGCAAATTCCGCCTTTACCTCTTTATATATTTCTTTTGCCACCACGACGGATTGTTCAGAGGCGCAAATCATTCCGTTGTCAAACGTTTTGGAATGTATCACGGAAGCGACCGCTGCCCTGATATGCGCCGTCTTATCAAATAAAGCGGGGGTATTTCCCGCGCCCACGCCGATTGCGGGCTTGCCCGACGAGTACGCCGCTTTCACCATTTGCGGTCCACCTGTCGCAAGAATGATATCCGCTTCCCGCATAAGCTCGGCGGAAGCCTCGACGGACGGCGTTTCTATCCACCCGATAATATCCTTGGGCGCACCTGCCTCCACGGCGGCATCCAAAACGGTACGCGCCGCTTCAATGGTACAATTTTTCGCCCGCGGGTGCGGCGATAAAACAAGCCCGTTGCGGGTTTTTAAGCAAATCAGACATTTAAAAATCGCCGTAGACGTCGGATTCGTGGTCGGCACGATTGCGCCCGCCACCCCAATCGGCTCGGCAATTCTTTCAAACCCGCCTGCTTCGTCACGCTCAATAACGCCGCAAGTCTTTTCCTCTTTGTAACGGTTATAAATATATTCCGAAGCGTAGTGATTTTTAAGAACTTTGTCCTCCACAACACCCATACCCGTTTCTTCCACCGCCATTTGCGCAAGCTCGATACGCCTTGCGTTCGCTTTCGTTGCGGCGGCTTTAAAAATCTCATCCACCTGCTCTTGCGAAAAACTCGCAAACACCGCTTGCGCTTTTCTCGTCTTTTCCATCAACTCTTTCAATTCAGACATACCCTCTCCTTACGCCACCGCAAGAAAAGGTGGCGTTTTAGCGTTCGTCCGTCTTGTAGAGCTTTCCCGCAAGCATAGCAAGCGAAGCGGCAAGATCCTCCGTTTTGAGTACGATATCTTTGGGCACACGTAGCGGCGCAGGCGCAAAATTCCATACGGCTTTTATTCCTGCGGCTACCATTCTGTTTAAAACCTCTTGCGCCGCGCTTTTGGGTACGGCGATAATCCCGATACGGATATTCCGTTCCGCCACAAACGCTTCCAGCTCGTCAAGCGGCAAAATCTCTTTCCCCGCCACACTCGTTCCGATAAGCCGCTCGTCCACCTCAAACCCCGCAACGATTTTCAAACCGTTGTTTTTGAAACCTTCATAGCCGAGTATAGCGCGCCCAAGCCCGCCCGCCCCGACAATCACCGCGTCGGAAATGACGTTATAGCCCAAAAATTTTTCAATATCGACAATCAAACGGCTGACCCCAAACCCAAGGCGCGGTCTGCCCGCTTCGGACGAAACAAGCGCCAAGTCCTTCCTCACCAGCACGGACGATACGGAAATATTTTGTGCAATTACGCTCGAAGAAATATACTTTGCTCCCTTGGAATTTTCTTCCTGTAAAAAATGCAAATACAACGGCATTCTCGCAATCGTCGCTTTCGATATCCCCTTGTCCTGTTCCGTTTTTTCTCTCATTGTAAAGCCTCCTTCGCCTTTTTTGTGTTTCCTCTTAGATATATTATACTATTTTTATCGATATTTTTCAAGCGAATAAACTAATTTTTGTATATTTCTTTATTAAACTGCCTACATTTTGTAGGAAAATCAACAGTTTGTAGGACAAAATGATACAATAGAGATATGAAAGAGAACGAATTTGGCAAGAAATTAAGAGAATTGCGGGCAGAACGGGGACTTTCCCAAAAAGAATTGGGCGCGTTGTTTAACGTATGCAACCAAACGGTGAGTTTTTGGGAAACGGGTAGTCGCGAACCTGACTTGGATACGTTAAAAAAATTAGCGGAATTTTTCGACATTTCCTCCGATTATTTTTTAGGGCTGCAAGAATATTGAGTTGCTTTTACAGCACACAAAACACTCGCACAAAAAAAGGCGCTTACTGCGCCTTTTTTTATATACCCATTTCAAGGAAGCAAAAAACGCAATAGTTCCTCCCGTTCCTTGCACGCCGCCCCGTACTTTGCGGGAAACTCTTTCCGCTTGGGGCGAATATCCAAAGCAACGCCGCCATCCTTCAAAACGACAATTCGATGCCCGAGCATTAACGCCTCTTCAATATCGTGCGTAACCATTACCGCCGTCACCTTACGTTCTTGCCATACTTCGCAAAACAACTCGCAAAGCCGAATTTTCAAAGCCGTATCTAGCGACGAAAACGGTTCGTCCAATAACAGAAGCGGCGCATTCGACAAAAACGCCCGTGCGATTGCCACCCGCTGTTTTTCCCCGCCCGAAAGCATTTTCGGGCGTTTATCTTTATGTGGCACAAGCCCGACTTTTTCCAGCATACACGCAATATCCTCGTACCTGCTCCCTGCAAATGCAAGATTTTGCGCAACCGTCAAATTGGGAAGCAACCGAGGCGTTTGAAAAATATAACCTACGTTTTCGGGCACTTCCGCTTCCCCCTCAAACGTCGTCAACCCCGCCAAAATATTGAGAAGCGTGGTTTTCCCGACTCCCGAAGCGCCAAGCACGCACGTAATCTCCCCTTCGACAAGCTCCAACGAAAGGTTATGCAACACCCGCTTTTCTCCGTAGGATTTTGAAACGAAAAGCCTCATTTTACCCTCCTTTCTACCCAAGCAGCAAAAAGTTCGCCAAACCATTCCAATAAAAAACCTGTCAAAAACGTAACAATCACGAGCGCAAACAACGTCGGCATTTCCGCATAAATCTTAGCCTCCTGCATCAAACTGCCGAGGCTTCCGTACGTTCCCGCAAGCACCTCCGCAGACACAACGAGCTTCAATGAAAAAGACAAGCCCGCCACGCACTCTCTCGTCACGTACGGCAACGCCGCAGGTAAATACAGAGAAAAAATACGCTTCTTCCAACTCACTTTATACACCTTACTCATCTCAACAAGCTCTTTATCAACGCCGCGCAACCCTGCCGAGATACCCGTATACAGTATTGGGAACAAAGACAAAAACGCCACAACCGTGGGCGCAACGTCCGCTGTTGTCCAAACAAGAATAATCAAAAGCACACAAAGCGTGGGCACAGAACGCAACACACTTACAATCGGCGCAAAAAACCAACCAAACGAGGGCAGCAGATACGCAACGAGCGCAAACACAAGCGCAAACACAAGCGAAACGGCAAACGCAAGAAACACTCGTCCGAGCGAGCGCAAAAACGCCGTCCAAAATGTAGAAGAAGTCAGCAATCTCCCCACTTGTCGTATACAATCGGAAAACGAGGGAACGAGCAACTCGTTCCCAACGACAGCGTGCGCAATCAGCCACACGCCCACGATTACCGCGAGCGCAACAAGCGATTGCAATGCATTTTTTCCGATACTTTTTTTCATACGCCGAAGTCCACCATGCAGTAGAACGCGTCCTGCGGCACAACCGCCGCCTTTGCGTTCACCGCGTTCAGTTTTGTCAAAAATACGTTCGTTTCCGTCTTACAAACGAGGGCAGAGCGGAACTCTATCCCGCAATGCGAGAGCGCTTGCGCCGTCAACATAGGTGCTTTCAGCGTACTTTCATAGGCAGGATCGTCCAAATGCGCAGTCACCGCGGACACGATCTTCGCCGCCTCGGCTGTCAACAACCATTCCCCGCCCGTTTTCACTTTCGCAAGGAAGCCTTTGAGCCATTCCGTATTGCTATCGACGAACGTACTTTTCGCCACCAACACCGCTTGCGTATACCCGCCGCCGTACAACGCCTGCAAATCGCCCACGCGATACAAATTTTTCTTTTTCATTTGCAAGCTCACCGCAGGCTCGGCAACAAGCCAATAGTCCGTATCCGAAGCGGGGTCAATCGCCGAAGCATCCGTAATCGCTTTCAAATTGACGGCGTCTGCTTTTTTCTCCGTTGCGCCCGTCAGCTCGTTGTACGCAATACCGAGCGTATTCAGCGTTGCCTTAAAGGTCAGCCCCGGCACTTCGTTGATTTGCAACACGCCGACAGTCTTTCCAAGCAAGCCCGATAAAGTATCCGCCGTAAACGTTTCGTCCGTTTTCCCAAGCAGATACAAATTCCCTCTCGTCACCGCGCCGAGCATTTGATAGTTTTCACCCGAGCCAAGCAATTTCGCGCCCGCCGTCACGGGGAGCACACAAAGATCCGCGTTCTTTGCCATATCCTTATACGTAACCTTGGTCTTGATTTCCGTAGGCGCAACAACGGAATACGTCACGCCGTCGTTTTCTGTATCCTCATGCATAAGCTGCGCCAAAGCAAGCGCAGGCGCGCCGTCGGGCATATATACGGTGATATCCGATTTTTTTACTTCCTCGTCTTTACAACCAACACCGCCAAACAGCAACACGCAAGCGAACACGCTCGCAAGCAACCTCTTTCCTTTCATGTCCATTCTCCTCAAAAAGATTCTCTCACTCCCCCAAATATACCGCCTCAACACGGTGGATTGGCAACCCCCGCTCAATCCATTTTTGCTCGTACTCCGTCACGATATTCCAATCGGGATTCCCGTTTTCGTGGAGATTGTACGTCAAATTTTCCAACCGAAAGCCGCACGCCTTGTATTCCTCGATCGAAAACTCGAAAAATTCCCGATCGTCCGTTTTTTGCAAAATCCTGCCGCCCTTTTTCAACAGTTTTTTATACGTTTCCAAAAAGCCTCTATGCGTAAGCCGTTGCGTTGCGTAGCCGAGCTTAGGCAAGGGCGTGGAGAAATTGAGATAGATCGCATCCAAACTGTGTTCGGGAATATAGCAAGGCAAGCACTCCGCGCGGATATTGAGAAAACGGACGTTTTCTATCCCCTGCAAACGCACTTCTTCCAGCGGCGTCAAAATAACATTGCTCATCTTTTCAAGCGCCAAGAAATTAACGCCCTGTTCCCGTTTGGCAAGCGCGCAGATAAAACCGCCTTTTCCGCAACCGATTTCAAGCGCAACAGGATTATCATTACCGAAAACCTCCCGAAAATCAACCAACGCCCGATACGTTTCCGCCGCCTCTTTCATATTCAGAATCCCGCCTGCGCCGCGCGCCAACAACAAATCCTTGCACGCCTCCATTCTCGCCTCGAAATTCCGTTTCTTCCTCATTCGCATAGACATATATTGTTACCTCGTTCCCGTGCTCCCGAAGCCGCCCGTTCCCCGTGCGGTTTCTTGAAGCTCTTGCGCTTCTTCAAATTCCACCTTCAAAAAAGGCGTAACGACAAGTTGCGCAATCCGTTCCTTGGGCTGAATACGCTGTTCAATCGCCGAATGGTTATGCAAAGCAACCATCACCTCCCCGCGATAATCGGAATCGATAACGCCCACCTTGTTTGCAGGCGCAAGCCCGCGTTTGGAGGCAAGCCCGCTTCTTGCGTACACAAGCCCCGCATACCCGACGGGGATTTCCACCGCCAAGCCCGTATGCACGAACTTCGTTTCATTCGGTGCAAAAACGATTTCCTCCTCCGCAATCGCATACAAATCCGCCCCCGCTGCAAATTCCGATCCATACGTAGGCAACGTCGCCCGCTCGTCCAATTTTTTAACGGCAATTTTCATACTGTCCTCCCAAATGTAAAACTTTTTTCTATTATAACAAAATACCGAAAAAAAAGCAAGCAACCGCGCGTAAAAAACGTAACGCTTTTCCCAAGTATTTATTTATGCTTACTACAATTGTAGTAAACAAGCACAAAAAATAAAATAAATCCGCCGCATGCGTTTCGCATGTGCCATACCCACAGGGTATTTCACAAAGCCGCATTAGCAGATTTATTTCATTGCCGCTTGCACTAAACGGCTACGGCGTTTCCTCCACGCCCGCCAAATACATCAACTCGGAAAGGTACACGGGATAATATTCGCCCATATACGCTTTCGCCACCTCATCCGCAATAAACGCTTTATACCGTTCCATTGGATCTGCATAGGTCTTATCGTAGTACTGCTTAACGATTGCATACCGCTCCTCCATTTTCAAGGAATAATCCACGGTATACTTGTCCGTTGTGCTTTCCGATTTTTGCGCAAAACGCAAATAGAATAACAACCCGTCGCGGATATTTGCCACTTCCTCGTCATGCGCCTGTTGCAACTCCGCGCAGTACAGCTCCCAAATTTCCGAAAGAAACGTTCCGCCCGAAACCAAGCGTTGCTTTTCCTTTGCAAACTTTTCTTGCAACGACCGTTCCAAGCGGTTTTTTTGCAACTGCGCTTCCCGCACGGCAAGAATTTGTTCCTCCGAAAGCGTTGCCATCTGCGTATCGCTGTAATCGATAATATCAATCTCCATACGTCCTCCTTCCCCGTTCGCACTTCGTCGAAACGGAACGCAAACTCGAAACCTCTGCACGTATCCCTTTGATACGGGCATTTCCCTGCAACGTACCCGACAAAAAGAACCTTTCCCCGCACAGCCGTACCGTCGCTTCCGCCGCGCCGTTTGCAAAATCGATCGTAAAAGTTTTCACGCGTATCCCGTCGCTCACTTTTAGCGTTGCCGTTCCCTCGCCGTATACGCAGAGTTTTTGCACCGTTTTTCTACCTTGCAAGCCAAAATCAGTAGGGATAAGGGTAAAATCCGCAAAAACACCGTTGGGCAATGCCCCGCCGCCGATCGTGCATAACGCTTTGTCCGCCGTCATACAAAACGCCTTGCCCTCGCAAAGCGAAAGTCCCGTCGGCGCAAACGTCCTGTATCCGCTCTCCCGTTCCGCATCCACAGCCACACCGCAAGCGTTGCCGTCATCGTCCTTATACGTAAGGTAATATTTGCCATTAGACTCCGCGTGATTGCATACCTGCCCATTGGTTTTTGGAAAAATCGGCAATTCCCTGCATACCTTTCTTGCACCGCTTTTATCCAAAACGTACAAACCGTCCTCCGCAAGAAAAAACACTTTTTCCCCGCCTACCCCGCAAACACCTACGGAATCACCGAATATTTTTCCGCCGCCGTACGGCGTATACGTCCATGCAAAATTTCTTGCAGAGCCTTCTATTTTCAGCTTGGCTATCCCGTATTCGTAAAAGAGCGCAAGCCCCTCTCCAAACGGGCAAACTGCCACCATTTTTCCTTTATCCGACGGAAAGCAAATTCTCCCGCCGTCATCCGCAGTCACGGTAAAATCACGAGGCGCAAGCGGCGCGGAATAGATAAGCGTAAACGGCTGAACCACGAGAAATACGCGATTTTTACACACACATCCTGCGCCCGCAAACGTTTCACCGTCCGCTTTCTCTATCGTTGGTTTCACCACGCCCGCCGCGGTGTAGGCGTATACGCTTTTTGTTCCGACAAATAACAAATGCGGCGTTTTTTCTCTATCCATTGCCGTCAAAGGCTTTACACGTTCCCCGAACATATGCCTTGAAACAAACGCACCCTTGCTTGTTTCATACATATACATTACGCCCTCTTTGGAAACGTACCCAAGCTGCGAGGTGTACGCGCCCGTATCCGTCTTTTGCCAAAACATAAACACGCTGTCGGGCACAGGAACGTATTCGCCCACCGAAAGATTGTTCCCCTCCACCACAACTCTGCTCACTCCCATACCGACTTGCACAACTCCGTCCGCCACCTCGCAGTTGATACTCTCATCTTGCAAAACAGACAACTCAACCGCCTTATATCCTCTCTGTTCCTTGCAAACAAGCGGCTGTTTTTCATATCCGAGCATTACGCCCACCTCCTTGAAGCGAGCCTTCTCGACGGCTTTGAGCGGTACGCCGCGGCAATAGCCTCCTTATATTTTTTATCCATAGCCGCCGCTTCCTCGAACGCTCCGCTCAAAAAGAGAAATTCTGCCGCCATACCGTATGCAAACAACCGCACGGAGGCAAACAGCTTAAAATCGCTCTCGTCCGTAAACGTTTTTTCCGTAGGGGTGTAGGCGTAGCGCACGGTGAGCCGCCCCGCCGCCGCCTTGAAATATTCGGGGAATACGGTAAAAGGCAAACTTTCCCCCGCTTCGTCCGTAATCCGCACAATACGCACCGGCGCGCGCTCCAAAGCAGAATAAAACACCGCGCCCGTATCCGTGGAAATATCCTCTTCCGCAAACAGCGGCAAATAATCGAGCGCCAGCTCGTTTTCCACGAGATTAAAGCATTTGAGCAGCGTTTTCGCCTCTTCCTCGCCCTCCGTCGAAACCCCTTCGAGATATTCCCTCGTCCGTTGCCCGATTCCAAGCTCCGTTGCCGCCGCCTCGATACATTCCATAACCGTCATATAACAACCTCCTTTTCACTCTATTTAAAAGCGCCCGTATACGCTTTCAACTCGTACACGGGCGCTCCGTTTTACGCTTCGGTGATGCCCGTCAACACACCTTGTCCGTTGGGACGGGAGCACATAAGCTCCGCATATTTTACAAGCGTAGCCGTATACACGGGCTTGCCGGGTACTTGTTTGAGAATCTTACCGTCCTCGCCCTCCAACCACTTCCAATCGCAAAGCTGATGAATCGTAAAATCGTCGGTATTAAGCAAATACATTGTTCCCTCAGGGCAGAATCTGTCCGCCACAACGGGAATACCGTTGAACTCGATTGCTTTGAAACCACCCGAAAACTCCGTGGTAGGAAGCGCCACCTTGTAGCCTCTGAAATACTCGGCAAGCGCGCGTTTTACCCCCCAAGAGCAAACGATAAAATTCACTTTGCTGCCTGAATTTTCCTCAATGGTATCGATTGCAGTTTGTATAATATTCTCCGTGATATTCCCGACAGCTGCCTTTTTATACGGCTTCATCATAGGTGATACGGAACGGTCAACGCCGTACAACTCACCGTCGCCGAAGATTGCCTCCAAGCCCGTCAACTCATACCCTTTACAATCGTGCAGATACACGCCCGCGCCCGCGGGCATTGTGCCAGACAAAGCCGCGCCATCCACAACAATCGTTTTTGCCGCTCTGTCTACGCTAAGCACTTTTCTGCCCGAAGCGGAAGCGATTACGGCGTCGGAAAGGGAAGTAAAGTCCACAATCATTCCCTCTACAATCCCTTTCACATTCGAAAGGGTAAGGGTATTATTCTCACCGATATCGTCCACGTACCCAAGCAACCCCGTACCGTCGCCGTATAACATTCTTCCAAAGTTAAAGGACGCGCTTTTGATAAGCGATTGCATTTCGTCGTTGAGTAAATTAACAAACGCGCCCTCGTTGTTCGCCGAAGCACGGATCGCCTTGTCGGAAATTTCAATCGTACCGTACAGGTTTTTCAAGCTCGCCGTAAGCGTCACACGGTCACCCGAAGAAGCCGCAGGCAACTCGCCCGTTTCACTCCCCGCGCCAATTCCCCCGTTCACACCGAATTTAACGAGCTTTTTGACGTCCTTGCCAACAACGTCTGCCGTAGAGCGAGCAAACTGCGCAAGCAGCGGGTTCGCCTTGATATCAAGCGCCTCCGTCACCGCGTCCAAGTAAAAAGATTTCAATGCATTATCAGCCGTTTCAATAGTTACCATACCAATTTTCTCCTTGTTTTTTAAATAATTTTACGCTTGCAACCCGTCGTTTTTGAAGAAGCGGAGCGCCATACTCCCCGCCTCCTCGACAGACTTTGCTTTGAGCGGCGGCGCAACAAGCGTACCTGCGCCGCCCCGCATCAGGGGCGCGCCCGCCTTTCCGATAGACGAGAGATACTCCCCGATAATCCGCAGGCGTACAGACTCGTCGCGGCTTGCCTGTTCGTAGAGCGTATCGGTTGGAAGCGGCGCGCTTACGCGACTTTCCGCAACGGACGGAGCTGCGCCCGCTTCCCCCTCCTCTTCCGTTTCGGCGGGTCTTTCCACGCGCCCTTCCAGCTCGGCGACGTAGCTGTCAAACTCCGCCGCCTCTGCTTTCCGTTCTTCGGCGATTTTCCGAAGCTTTTCCGCCCCGTCCTCCACCGCTTGCGCCTTTTTGAGATTTTCCGCCTCCTTTTCCAGCTTTTTCAGCCGCTGACTTCTCCGCGTAAACTCCGCTTCGAGTGCCCCGTACGCCTGTAAAAGGGCGTCTACGCTCTTGAATTTCCCCAGCGCCGCCGAGCCGTTTTCTTCTATCGCGCACCCCGCGCCCGTTTGCCCCGCGCTCTCTGCTTCGTTCACGTAAACGTTCTCCTCTTTATTTTCCACTCTTATTTACCTCCTGTTTTTTGTTGCTTGTGTTGTTCAATATGTTGCACGTATTTCTTTTTCAAAGCTTCTCGCTCCGGCAAACGCTTAAACTCCGCCGAAAGCAAAAACCTCGTATGCTCGGTAATATGCAATTCATGGTCGTCGTAGCTTTCCACCGTCGCTTCACCCCGCTTCATCTCGATATTCTCCTCACCCGCCCTTGCGATATGGAGCGCGGAAATATCCCGTGCGTTTTCGTAGCTTCCAAACCCGAACGCCTCCAAAATACGGTTCTTGTTTTCCGTCGTTAGCTTTCCCTCGTCGTCCGCCAAGATTCCCGCTTGGTATAAACGAAGCAACGTTTCTCGGCGCTCCTCGGGTGAGCTTGCGTCCTGCGTTTCAAATTGTAAATCGTTCACGGACAAATCGGCAGCGTTGAAATAATGCACCTGCGTTTTTTTATTCTCGCCCGTCAACGTCATCAGCCTTGCCGTACCCGCAAACTGCCGATACAGCCGCAATATCTGTTTCCCAACCTCTTTGAGCGCGCCCTCAATACTGCTCAGCGTAACCGAGAGCCGCGCCTCGTCCTGCGCAAGCAAAAGCTGTAAACCCGTTGCGCTCGTCACCTGCATAGGGGTTGAGTTTTGCGATAAATCACTCACGCCGCCGATAAAGGAAAACTCCTTTTCCAACCACTCCTCTTCCTCGGCAAACTCTTTGGGTACTGTCCCGCAATCGAGCATTTCCGGCGCTTTCCCGCCCTGACGGTACACAAGCACTTTTCCGGGGAGAAGCCCCTCTTCACTCAATTCTTCGGTATCGACTGAACCGTCCTCCACCGTCAAAACACCCATAGACAGCCTGTTCAAAAACTCGTGTTTTCGGTTGCGCACGGCATTGTATGCCCGCTGTACGGGAATAAGCCTGTCAATCACGCTTACCCCAAAAAACGCTCCGGGCAGTCGCATACAATCCTGCTTCACAAAAGGGAACACCCTCGCCCCGCGTTCGCCGTTCACGTACGGCAATTCCCCCTCGTACAACAGCTTTCCGCCCGCCACGATCTCAACTTTCCCCTTAGGCGCGTCCTTGCACGGCTTCACGTAGCGTTCTATCAACGTCACGCTGTTTTCAAGCGTCGTCACGTGCATACCTTGCGCCAAGGACGGATTTTTTCCCGAATACGGCTCGCTGTACCCTTTCACGGTCACGTCGGAAATGTCCTCCGCGGCAACCTCTACGCCAAACCGCTCGTATATTTCGTTCGTGGAAACGATTTTGGCGTGAATCAAACTCCCAATCCCCTCCATGCTCTCCGCCACAAGCGTATCGGGATATAATTCAAACGGCGACACCACCGTCACGCACACCTCTCCCTCAAACACGGGATTTCCCTCGTTATCCGTTGCCACTTGTCTGCCGCCCGTTTCGTCCTAAACCACCT
>JAFTPR010000018.1 GCA_017463145.1 Clostridia bacterium | reverse complement strand
TTGCGTCAAGCGTTGTTCCATACGTTGAATTTCCGCTTTCTTCTCTTTTGTTTCACGCTCGAATTCGTTCCTTAATTTTAAGTCCTGTTCATTTACTTCAAGCAATCCTTCTTTTAAGGCACGCCTGCTTTCTTCTTTTCCTTGCGCTTTGATACGTTCTGCTTCGGCTTTTGCCTCTTCTATGAGAGAAGCGCATTGCTTTTTAGCATCACCGACTTGCTTTTCCGATTTCGCCTTATTTCCAAGCACGAAGAAAAACGCAACGCCAAGCGCAATTGCCAAAACCAACGCACCGGCAAACAGACCAATCCACAAGGAAGGATTTGTTGCGAGAAACAGGACGCCAAAATTGATGTGTTGCATAATTTTTGCCTCCTGCCGTTAAAATTAAATTTGATAAAACCTATTATGAACACGGCTTACAATAAGCCGACCTATAATTTCTTCTATCTGTTTCTATTTTACAATATATTTTCGGAAAAGTCAAACGTTTGAAATAAAATACTTTCCGATATGTGAAAATTATTTCATAAAAAATGCGAGAACGCATACCTGCCCCTCGCATTTTTGGTTTTATTCATCTTTTTCTTCTGCTTCCGTTTCCTCGGGAAGCTTGCCTTTTGCCACGTCGCGTATCTTTTGTTCAATCTCTGCGCGAACCTCGGGATTATCTTTTAAGAATATGCGCATCTTTTCGCGTCCCTGCGCCACTTTCGCGCCGTTATAACTGAAAAACGACCCGCTCTTGCCGATTATATCGTACTGCACGCCCGTATCGATAATGCACCCCTCTTGCGAAATCCCTTCGCCAAACACAATATCAAATTCCGCTTGACGGAAAGGAGGCGCAAGCTTATTTTTAACAACTTTCGCTTTCGTTCTGTTACCCATTGCCCCCTCAGCATCTTTTAAGACGTCCATTTTACGGATATCCAAACGAATACTTGCATAGAACTTTAAAGCTTTACCGCCGGGCGTAGTTTCGGGATTGCCGAACATAATTCCTACCTTTTCACGGAGCTGGTTGATGAAAATAACACACGTTTTGGACTTATTAACGATTGCCGTCAATTTACGGAGTGCTTGCGACATCAATCTTGCCTGCAACCCAACGTGCGAATCGCCCATATCCCCCTCGATTTCTGCTTTCGGCGTAAGCGCCGCAACCGAGTCGATAACGATTAAATCGACTGCCGAGCTCCTAACCAATGCGTCGGTGATATCAAGCGCTTGTTCGCCCGTATCGGGTTGGGAAACATACAAATCGTCTAAATTTACCCCCAATTTCTTTGCGTAAACGGGATCAAGAGCGTGTTCTGCGTCGATAAACGCCGCAACGCCGCCGTTTTTTTGCGCCTCCGCGATTGCGTGTAACGCCACGGTTGTTTTACCGGAAGATTCCGGCCCGTAAATCTCAATAATTCTTCCGCGAGGAAAACCGCCGATTCCAAGAGCCAAATCCAGCGTAAGACAGCCCGAGGGTATTACTTCGATTTCCGTTTTTCCCGCTTCGTCCCCCAAGCGCATAATAGAACCCTTACCGTATTGTTTTTCGATTTGCAAAAGCACCGCGTCCAACGCTTTCATTTTATCTGTATTTTTTTCGTTTGCCATTTATATTTCTCCTGTTTTTTATTTCTTATTATATATATTTACATATTTTTCAACTGTTTATACGCAAGATATATTGCGTAGTGAATTGCTTGCGATGAAATTTCCTCGCGCGACCCCTCGAATTTGTAGCGGTATACGAACACTTTTTCTTTTGTGCCGATAGCTATATAGCAAAGCCCGACGGGCAACATAGACTTATCCGTATTTGGACCGGCAAGCCCCGTTGTGGCAATGGATATATCACAATCCCCCGTAGCAATCAGACCTGCCGCCATTTCATACGCCGTTTGATCGGACACAGCACCTTGCGTCCTTAACGTATACTCCGAAACGCCAAGGCGTTTTTGTTTGGACTCCTCGTTATAGGTGTTAAGCCCCTCAAAATATACCTCGCTTGCGCCCGAAACGGACGTAATACTCTTTGCTATGCCTCCCCCCGTAAAGGATTCCGCTACGCTGATTCTTTTACCCCGCAATTTCAAAATCTTTACAAGTTGATTGGCAAGCGGGGTATCGTCCAATGCATATACCGTATCCCCCAACCCTTCAACAAACAGCCTTGTAATATCGTCTACAAGCAGTTTGGGCGCGGTGTCGTCGTAAAATATTTCCAACACGTCGTCGCCTACGTTGCGAGTATGAAAATACTGCATTTTTGAGCGGTCGAATTTTTTCGCTTCGGCAATTAAGCTATCGATACGCTCTTCACTTGCGCCGACGGAGCGAACAACGAGTTTGCCCATACGCATAGCGTACTTTTTCTCCAAATACGCTTGCACCGCGCTTGCAAATCCTGCGCCCGTTTCCGATCCGTCCGCAGAAAGCAAAAACAACGTTTTATCCTTTTCTTTAAAGATACCGTTACCCTTTTCCCCAAACGATTCTTCTTCAACTACGCCGAGAATAAGCGTACGGATAAACGAAAGTTTCTTTTTATCCGTCAACACAAACACGTTGTCGTATTCTTGCTTATACTGTACAAGCGCCTCTTTGGCTTTTCTCTCGTCAACCGAGAGAAATATTCGCACCTCCTCAACGGGAATACCGACCGCACGGAGCGCGTTTAACGCGGTTTGGTAAGAAAAGCTCGTTGCAGAAGAAAAATTTAATACGATACAGGCGTTTTTCATGCTTTTTCGCCACCACCTTGTTCCGTCGTTGTTTCTTCTTTTTTATCCAACAAAACAACTTTATTTTTCCCAACGTACGATATACCCGACCAAACGGTGAGCACCGTTGCCACCGCAAACAATGCAAATCCTACCCAAGCCAAGATCTGCGCAAACATACCGCTGAAAGCGGGCGCAAGCAAAAGAACAAAGATAGCTACGTCTTGACAAGCTGTTTTGTATTTTCCAAGCTTTTCTGCCGCCATAACGATACCGTTTGCCGCCGCTATTTGGCGGAACGCGCTGATAATAAGTTCTCTGGCGAGAATGACGGCAATACAAACCGTGCTTGCGATATACACCGCCTCCGCTATATTACCGAGCAAAGCAAACAAAGAATTCCGCATAGTGAGAAGCAACATCATTGCCGTTGCCACAAGCACCTTATCTGCAATGGGATCAAGGAATTTGCCGAGATTCGTGACAAGCCCTCTCGAACGGGCAATATAGCCGTCGATAAAGTCCGTGCAACAAGCTACGACAAAAATAATAGCAGCTATCCCGTAATGGAACGGGATTACGTTCAAGAAGAACACCGCCACAAAGACAGGTATCATACAAATTCTTGCAAGAGAAATTTTATTGGGTAAATTCATTCCGTATAGTCCTCCGTTTTTCCGTATAAATCATAGGCGTCGCCGCTTTGTATAAGTACCTTATACGTTTCGCCCTGCATAGCCTCGTTTGCATTGAAATAGACCTTTCCGTCTATATCGGGAGCGTTGAAGTACGCCCGTCCGACAAAACAGCTCTTTTCGTAATCGATTCCGTCACAAAGCACCTCTACCACTTTGCCGACGTAGCCTTTGAGTATTTCGCAGGAAATACGCTGCTGCGTTTCGTACAATGCTTTTACTCTCCGTTTCTTTGTGGCGTGGTGTATATGCCCTTTCATCCGATACGCACCCGTATCCGGTTCTTTCGAGTAAGCAAAGAAACCGCAGTTGTGTAACTTTGCTTCTTGTAAAAAACGACACATCTCCTCAAATTCGGCTTCCGTTTCCGTAGGAAAACCGCTAATAAAGGTTGAACGAATAGCCATATCGGGAATACGCGCCCGAAGCTTTTTCAATAGCGCAAGATAAGCCTCCCTCGTGCCTTTTCGATTCATAAGCTTCAACACGCGGTCTTCCGTATGTTGCATAGGAATATCGATATATTTGAGAATTTTATCATTGCTTGCGATTTCCTCGATCAACTCGTCGGAAATGACGTCGGGATAGCAATACAGCAAGCGTATTTTTCGCACGTTTTCAAGCGCCGAAATCTTTTGTAAAAGCTCCACAAAACGGTTCTTACCGTATAAATCTTCGCCGTATCTCGTCGTATCCTGCGCAACGATAATCAGCTCGGATATATCGCCAAGTTCTTCCGCTTCTTGCAAAAGCTCCTACATTGGATACGAACGGTACTTCCCGCGAATTTTTGGAATAAGACAATACGTACAATGGTTAAAACAACCGTCTGCAATTTTCAGATAAGCAAAATGTTCGTCCGTTGTCAAAACGCGGTCGTGTAAGTATCTGTCGTTACCCTGCTTAACGAAATTCACCCTCTCGTTACATTCGTAAGCCTTATCCAACGCCTCGAATATTTTTTCGTAATCGTTAATCCCAAGGAAGATATCCGCTTCGGAAAGGGGGGCAAACAGTTCGTCGATAAATTTTTCGGGCAAACAGCCCGTTACGATTATTTTTTCCAATTCGCCGTTTTTATAGTCCGCGCACTCTAAAACCGTATTGATGGCTTCTTCCCGTGCCGACTGCAAAAACGCGCACGTGTTGACGATTAAAATTTGCGCCTTGGAAAGCTCGTCCGTCAAAGCGCAACCGTTCGCTTTCAACAATCCTATCAGCTTTTCCGTATCCACGCGATTTTTATCGCAACCGAGGGAAATTATCCCAAATCGCTTCGTTTTCCACATAGCTTTTTTCTACCTTACGCATACAGTATAGCACAATAAATATGACAACCGTATGCCTGTATTTAAAAATTTTTCCATACTTTTTATAAAGAACCGTATTTACTTTCAAATTCTTCTTTGGTTATAAGTACCTTTCTTGCCTTTGCGCCGTCGAAGCTGGAAATATAGCCCATATCTTCCATCCATTCGACAATCTTACCCGCTTTATTATAACCGACGGAACATTTACGCTGAATCATGGAAATAGACGCGCTTTCGCTGAGAATGACGTAGCGAAGCGCTTCGATATATACGGGTTCAAGTTCGTCATTACTGCTAAACGAGTCACCACCGCCGCTTGCGCCGCGCGCATTGTTGATATAGGCGGCTACGCTTTCGTCATAATATGCTTCATTGTTCGCCTTAATAAAGTTGATAACCCGTTGCGAATCCTCAGGCTTAATGTAGGCGCTCTGTACGCGGACAGGTGTATTCACGCCTTGCATGGTGTACAGGAAATCGCCCATACCGAGAAGTTTTTGCGCACCCGATTGATCAAGGATAACGCGGGAGTCCACGTCCGTTGCAACGGTGAATGCAATACGGGTAGGTAAATTACTCTTAATAACGCCCGTAATGACGTCCGTTGAGGGGCGTTGCGTGGCGACGACGAGGTGTATACCCGCAGCACGCGCCTTTTGCGTGAGGTTTTGAATACGGTCCTCAATATCCTTTTTCGCCGCAAGCATCAAGTCCGCAAGCTCGTCGATTATAATGACGATCTTGGGCAACCGTTCTGATTTTTCAAGCTGCGCGTTGTACTGATCGAGATTGACTACGTACGTACCCTTACGGCTCATATTTTCAAAGAGTCCGTAACGGCGGTTCATTTCCCCAATCGCCCAATTCAAGCTTTGAATGGTTTTATTTACGTCCGTAATAATTTCATTGACCATCAAATGCGGGAGATTGTTATACAACACAAATTCCGTCTTTTTCGGGTCAACCAAAATCAGGCGAAGTTCTTCGGGAGAATATTTATAAATCAAGCTGATGATAAGAGCGCTTAAAAATACACTCTTACCCATACCCGACGCACCCGCTACAAGCAGGTGAATCATTTTCGAGATATCACCATACACCTTGCGATTACCCGCGTCTTTACCCATAGCAAACATCAAAGAAGACGGTTTTGCATTAACGAACGTATCACCCGAAAGCATACTGCCAAGCTGTACCGTCTGCCGTTCGGCGTTGGGCACTTCGATACTCACGACGCCGTCCTCGTAGTTGGGATAAATATTTACGCCGCTCGAATGTAAGCTGATCGCAATAGACTGATCGAGCGCAACAACCTTTTTAGGCGGTATGTTACGGGGAATAGCCACGTTGTAGCGCGACACCGTAGGACCGAACGTAACCGAAGCAATCGTTGCACTGGTCACGTTAAAATCGGCAAGCGTGGCAATAATCGTTGCCTTTCTTTCCTCTACCTCTTCCTCATTTGCCGTCGGTTCTACGTCGCGGCAATCGAAATCGTCCAAGGGTACGCGGACGTACGGACGAATTATGCGGGGTTTGGGAGGCGGTAACGGCTGCGGTTCGGGCTTTTCTTCCCGTACGGGCTGCACAACCGCTTTGGGTTCTTCAACAAATGCCTCACGCCCACGTTCCTCCGTTCCCTCTTCAAGAAACACGTCCCGCCCTCTATCCGTTTCTTCTTCCATAAAACGGGTGGATACTTCCTCAAAATCTCTGCCGCGACCCGTAGGCAAATCGACGGTTTCCTCAAACGTCCTGTCACGGGAAGCAAATTCCGAACGGAGCGTATAAGGATCGTCCTGCGTTTCCTCGTCGAAATAATCACGGCCGAGCCTCGTTTCCTCTCTGTTTTCAAACGCACGTTCCTCTTCGTCGCGTGAAGTGACGAACGGCTCTCTTTCAAAGGAATCATCGTTAAAAGCACTCCGATCCCTATCCGAAAACGTTTCTTCCGCAAAACCGCGGCTCGTTTCGTCATTTCCGAACACGTTGGGATTGGACGGCGAAAACAAGCCTTTGTAATCCTGCCAATTCTCCGTTCTTTGTTCAGGTATTTCTTCCCGTTCCCCTTCCGTTTCAATAGGCGGATACGCCAACGCTTCTTGCGGCTGTACTACTTGCGGTTCAATCGGCTGCATAGGCGCAATCGGTTCTTCTGCAAGAGGCGTTTGCACGGTATAAGGACTTTCCGCTGACGGTTGTTTATCCGCATAGTCCTGCTGACGGTACGTTTCGTCCGAAAAGACCTTCGTCGGTTTTGCGCCCTCGGCGTTGACAGCGCTTTGATAAGCTTCCGTGTACGAGGGATAGCTTGTCTTTTCAATAGGCGTTTGCACTACTTTATCAACCGGACGGCGGTTTGCGTTAGAGTTGGGATCGAATATTAAATTTCTGCGGTAATTTTCCGCGGGTGTACTGCCAAAGAGAAACTCTCTGGGATTTTCGTATACCTTTTCCACTTCTTGTTGTGCGGAATCAGGCGGACTGAACGGCGAAAAACCGTTTGTTCCCTTAGGCGTATTCGCCTCGTCAGGTAAGGTGAATGCAGGGCTTTGAGGCGCGTGGACGGGATATCCGCCGTACGTAGGCGCAACCTCCTGTTCCGCTTGCCGAGGCTGCAGTTCTACGGGTATTTCCATGCCCATTTGGGGCTGTTCAGGTTGTTCCTCTTTCACAACAGGGGTTGCTGTTTGCGTCTTTTTCAGGTAAATGACCGCAAGGAACACGAAAAACAACGTGAACAACGAAAACAATACGAGCGCGCCGACCTTAGTGGTCAACGTAGAAAGCCCCAACGTTATCAATCCGCCGAACCAACCAAACACAGTTGATTTAGGGAATTGTTCGCCCATATGAAAGCACTTTGCGAGATACCCTTTGCTACTCCAAGAATATGTAACAGCGGCGTGCACGATAAGCGCAACGCAAACGACTGCGCCGCCAATCGCCACCCCTGCCTTTCTGTTTTTCACAAATCGTTTACCCAGCAAGCCCGTAACAGAAAGATATAAAGCACCGAAAAGAATCGGATACGCCAGATATCCGAATACGCCGAGCAAAAAGGCGTGTACGGCAACGCCAATCTCTCCGAATATAACAGAACGGGTAAACAAAATTAAAATGGCAAGCAACGAAAACAAGGCGCAAACAGCGCAAAAACTCTCTTTCGTTATAATCTCGCTCTCCTGTTTATTCGTTTTATTCTTCTCTTTCTTACCCAAAACCTTATCCCTCCGAATCTGTTTCTATATATACTCTTCTATTATACCATTTTTTTTTGCAATTATCAATAGTTTCAAGCGAAAAAAACAGACGAAAAACCGAGTTTTTTTCATTTTCTCGGCTTCCCGTCCTTTTTACTGTTTATCGTTCAACGTAATTCCCGTAATAAATACTGCGCTACGTAGTAAATATCCCCTGCTCCCAAAAACAAAACCATATCCTTTTCCTTTACCGTGCGTTGCAACCACACGCCAAGCATTCGGATATTTTCGGCATACAAACAGCCGAGGGTTTGAGAAAGGCGTTCGCCGCTACCCTCTTGATCGTATTTTTCACGAGCGGAAAACGTTTTGTATACCATCAGATTTTTTATGCCGCAAAGCGAAGATACAAATTCGGGCAGAAGCGTTTTGGTTCGAGAATACGTATGCGGTTGAAACACAACGTACAGCTCTCCCTTGCAAACACCCTTTGCCGTACGTATCGTAGAAAGTATCTCGCGGGGATGATGCGCGTAATCGCACACGAAACTTGCGCCGCGATAAAATCCGATACGCTCGAAGCGCCTTTTTACCGATTGGAAATTTTCTATACCAAGCTTTATCTCCCGTTCGTCGAACCCAAGCGATCGCATCAGCGCAAACGCCGCAAGCCCGTTATAGACGTTGCATTTTCCGATTGCATTCAAACGTATCCGACAAAGCGGTTTACCATATTCCTCTACGGTAAAGGAGTATCTCTGTTCGCTCGCCCGTAAATCAACCGCCCGATAATCGGCAAGTGTGCTAACGATACCGAACGAGGGAAAATCGCCCAGCCCTACGCAAGCGGAATCATCCGCGCAAACAAAAGCTGTTTTCGCGCCCTTACAATAGGCAAGAAATGTGGCTTTTAGCTCCGCTTCATCTTTGTAACACTCCATATGATCCCTATCGATATTCAAAAGTACGGCGTTATCAGCAGGCACTTGCAATAAATTCTTTTTATACTCGCAAGCCTCCGTTAAAAAGTATTCCGTGCCGCTTGTATAAAAATTCCCGAAAACGGAATCCTCGCCGCCAATATGCGCCGTAAACGGAACGTCAACTGCTTTCAAAACGTGCGCGCATATAGACGTACAAGTAGTTTTGCCGTGACTTCCCGCTACGGCAAGCGTTTTTTGAAAAGAACGGCAAACGCGTTCCAACAGCTGTGCGCGGGAAAATATTTTTTTGCTCGTTCGCCTTGCCGTTTGCAACTCCGCATGCGTTGGCGGGATTGCATCCGTGTATACAACGAGATCTGCTTGCAATAATTCTGCCCGAGCGCCGTCCACGCCGATAAACATCGTTATTCCGTACAGGGTGAGTTGCTCCGTCATTTCACTTTTCGCTCTGTCGCTACCGCTCACCCGAAATTTTTGCGTCGACAAAAACTTTGCCAAAGCGCTCATACTAATCCCGCCGATTCCGATAAAATAAACGTTCTTTATATCTTCAAAGCCATATAACCGCATATTGTATACATATTCCCTATAAATGGTCGTTATGCCGATTATAACAAAAAATTATGTTAAATTGTTGATAAATTTCTATCATTCGCTTGCATATTCTGAAAAAAAATGGTATAATGATTAAAAATATCGATTAAGTTCGGTGATATAATACAAAAAACCGATAACATATTTTATTTAGCTCATCCTCATATCTGATTTATTCTTCCTCGAAAGGACGTCTGCTTACAGGCGTCCTTTCACCTGCCCAAGCAAAACAAGCGAATAAAAAAACTGCACCCAAAAGAGAAAACCCGCCGTATTTCGCTGACACGAAATACGGCGGGAATGTTTTTACTTATTTATCGTCGTTATTCTTTTTCATAAAATAATCAACAAATCTCGGACGGTGTTTTCTGTCCTTTTCCTCGGTTTTGGGTTCGGGCATAGGATCATCCGGCTCAAACGTTTCGTTCGGCGGAATCGGGGCTACCGTCTGAGGCTGCGCATACTGCGGCGCATAGTTTTGCGGCGGGGTCTGCGGTTGTACAGGCTGTGCATAAGCATACCCTACGGGTTGTTGCGTAAAATGGGCAGGCGTCTGCATAGGCGGTTGCTGATACGCGAACGGTTGTTGCGGTTGCTCTGCAAACGTCGCCGTTCTGTCAATCCGTTGAGAAAGCAAGGCAGCTTGACGAAGCGCTGAATCTTGCGCCTCGGGCGAAATACCATTTTGTTGGTTATTAAAGCCCGTAGCTATGATAACAACTTCCACCTCGTCGTTCATACTTTCGTCCACGCAAGCGCCGAAAATGACGTTTGCGGAATAATCGATTACGCCTTTCACGAGATCTGCCGCCATAACGACTTCGTCAAGCGACAAATCTTTACCGCCAATAATATTCAAAATGACGGAGCTTGCGCCTTCAATCGTCGTATTGAGCAAAGGACTGCAAACAGCGCACCGCACCGCGTCGGAAATACGCTTTTCACCCTTGGCAACGCCGATACCCATATGCGCAAGGCCGCGACCTTTGAGCGTAGTTTTTACGTCCGCAAAGTCGAGATTGATAAGCGAGGGCTTGACAATCAATTCCGCAATACCGCGGATACCTTGACGAAGTACCTCGTCTGCCACTTTCAAAGAATCCGCAAACGACGTGCCCTTGGGTACGACCTGACGAATTTTGTCGTTGGGAATCGTAATAATCGAATCGACCGATTTACGAAGTTCCTCAATTCCCGCCAAAGCATTATCCATTCTGCGCTTCGCTTCAAACCCGAACGGAAGCGTGACGACTGCCACCGTAAGAATTTTCAAATCTTTGGCAATCTTGGCAATCACGGGCGCTGCGCCTGTACCCGTACCGCCACCCATACCTGCGGTAATGAAGAGCAAATCCGTATTTTTAAGCGCCTCTTGGATTGCATCTTTATTCTCCTCCGCAGCCGCTTTACCGAGCGCAGGATCTGCGCCTGCACCAAGTCCTTTGGTAAGCTCTACGCCGATTTGAATGCGGTTTGTCGCTTTCGAGCGGGCAAGCGCTTGATTATCCGTGTTTACAACGATATATTCCGCGCTCTTCAACCCCGATTCTATCAATCTGTCTACGGCGTTGTTACCCGCGCCGCCTACGCCGATCACTTTGATCTTTGCGCCCGTTGCAAAGCTATTTTGCGCTTGTCCTGCGGGAGCGCCGTATTCCCCGTACGTTCCTCTTTCGTTATACCCGTCAATCATTTCTTTTTTCCTCCGAATATTTTATAAAACCAGCTACGTTTTTTGCGATCGGACAGCGCCATATCCAACAGCGCTATTCTTGACGAAAAAGCAGGTTTATCGTAATACGGCAAATCGGGATATACGATTTCCGTCAACCGATTTAACCGCTTTGATATGTGTTCCGTTGCGCCTGCTATACCGCCAATCCCCTCACCCGTGACGCTGATGGGATTGACCGCAAACGCCGTATTGTTTTTATCACGGTAGTAATCCGCAAAAAACTTTTCGATATTTTCGCAAAGGATATCCAACCCGTATTTTACAACTTCGTTTATCCATTGCACGGAAAACGAACCCTCGCCCTGTTCGCTCGTCCACATAAGTTCCTTGGGAACACTCCCACCGGAAACGTTTGCAGAATATAATATTTCTTCCGCTAATGCATATTCAATCTGTAATTCCTGCATAAGCAGAACGAGTATTGTGCCTACTCCGCAATCAAACGAGCGTTCTCTGACGATTCCGTTGCCATACACGACGGAAACGGAGGTCGATAAAAACCCGACGTCGAGCAAGAATGCATACCCCTCCCTACGTTTTTCGGGGAGCAAGTACATAGTTTCCGCCAACGTTGTGGGCAAAAATTTTGGATTTGCAAAACCCAAATCCCCCAAAACGGAGGAAACAAGCGAATAAAATGCGTCGGAAACAAAATAATAGCAAAGCGCGCCTTTAAGAATCGTAGTTGGTACGCCGTACAGCTCGTCTGCGGAAAAATACTTTCTATTGTCACCGAGCGTAAAATACATTGCCGAACGGCGAATACAACGGTGTTCAGACAACAGCTCGTTTAACCCACTTTCATACAATGCGTCGATATCTTGTGCGGAAACCTTACGCTTGGAGGGAAAGGAAATGGTATGTCCTTTGGTCTGCACAGAAATAAACGACGAGGGAATGCCTACGTATATCTCGCCGATAACTCCCTCGTAATTTTGCCTTACATACGTCACCGCGGCAACGACAGCGCGGCGGAAAGAGTCCTCGTCAAAGAACCCCTCCTTGGAAAAACCTTCGTATTTTTCGCTATGACTGCCGTAGAACACAAACGTTCCGTTTACCCCTTTTGAGCCGAGGAAAAACGTCACTTCGTACGAACGTACGTCTAAAATGGCAACGCTTTCGTTTCTCATATCAATCTTCCGCTCCGTAAAAACAATCCGTAAAATTACAAACCTTGTTGTTATTATACACTATTTATAAATAAAAGTCAATGGATTGAGAAAAGAAACATTAAAAAAACGCGTCCGAAAACGCGTTTTTAACCGTTTATTGCCCGATTTCGTCCCGCTCGTAATAATTACACACGACTTCACCCTCGTTATCAAAAACAAGTATTGCGCCTTTCAGCCGTTCGCCGTCGGACAAGGACAGGTATTTGTCTATTGCAATTTTTGCTTTCGCTGCGCCTCCGTCGGCGGGGTTGCGGACGTACACGTTCACGCCCTCGCGCATCTCTAATTTAAACAGCGTTTCTTCCTTAGCGGAAGCAAGGCGGAGCACCGTAACGGAAATCACGTTTCTGCGTATACCATTCAAATCTTTCGAGACTGCCTTGCAAAAGGCAAACAACGTTTCAAGCGCTTCGTCGCCTGCAAGCGGTTGCCACTTTTCCCCCGTTAGCATAAGCGCTGGTTGACCGACAATCAGCACGTTATTCGCCCCGTCTGCGCGGTTGGCTGTACTTTCCCGAATACCGAGAACCGTACCCGCTTCGTCAAGAATGTAATACGTACCCGCCGTTTCGTCGCACGGCGTCGCGTATACTTCTTCCCCTTCCCGCACGGTGACAACAAGGCGATTGGGATACGCCTTTTCAAACTTCGTCATATGAAAATAGGGAAATTTCGCAATAACGTTTTTCGCAACGCTTTCTTCTACCGAAAAGATACTTTCCTTTTCGTACGCTTTCAAAAGCTCCCGTTTCAATTCCGTTGCTTCCGTTTTCGCCTCCTCGGACACAACGGGCGCTACGACAAGAACCTCGTCTACGCGAAACACCGCCGACACGCCGAGAATCGTCGCCGACAAAAATATCAATACCGTCAAAATAACGACAAGCACGTTCTTTTTTCTCATATCGTTTTCCTCTTTTGTAGTTTTGATTTTATTTCCGTATTATATCCGTACGCGACGAATTTTTGCGCCTAACTTTTTCAGCTTGCGCTCGAAATCGGCATAGCCCCTGTCGATATGCGAAAGATTTAATATCTCGCTCCTGCCCTCTGCGGCAAGCGCCGCCACTACAAGCGAAGCCCCTCCGCGCAAATCGCTTGCCGTTACCCGCGCGCCGTGCAACCGCTCGACGCCGCGTATAACCGCCGTTCTGCCACGTACGGTGATATCTGCGCCCATGCGCTTTAACTCGCCCGCATATTTATAACGCGTTTCAAACAGGTTTTCCACAATGATCGTCGTGCCTTTTACTTTACAACAAAGCGCGGCGTATTGCGCTTGTAAATCGGTGGGAAATCCAGGGAAAGGCATTGTTTCTACCAAATCGACAGATTTCAGCTTCCCGTCGCTCCGTAATACTATTTTATCATTTTTTGTATGTATTTTGCAACCGTTTTCACGCAATTTATGCAAAAGCGCGCTAATATTTTCAGCCGGCACGCCGCACAATTCGATCTCTCCGCCACAAACGGCGCACGCAATTAAAAACGTACCGCCCTCGATACGGTCGCCAATCGGCGTATAATCCACGCCGTGCAACCGCTTTACGCCCTCTATCACAACCGTTCCGCCGCCTGCGCCGCGCACTTTTGCGCCCATAGCGTTGAGAAAGTTTTGCAAGTCGACAATCTCCGGTTCTTTTGCGGCGTTGCGAATAACCGTGATCCCCTCCGCTTTTACAGCGGCGAGAATGATATTTTCCGTTGCGCCCACGCTGGGGAAATCAAGCAATATCTCTGCCCCGACGAGTTTATCCGCGCGACATTCTATATATCCGCCCTCTTCGACGATTTCCACACCCAAGCGCTTTAATCCCGACAAATGAAGATCGATCGGACGAAGCCCTATATCGCACCCGCCGGGATAGGAAATTTTTGCCCGACAAAAACGCGTCAGAACAGAACCAAGCATAAAAACAGACGAACGCAGTTCCTTCGTAAGCCTCTGCGGGATTTCGTGGGAAACTGCGCCCGAACTGTCGATAATCACGTTGCCGTCTTGCCGTTTTATCTTACAACCGACCTCGTTTAATATACGCAACATATTTTCTGCGTCGTTGATGGTCGGCACCCCTCTTATTTTCACTTGTTCATCGGTCAAAACTGCGCCTGCAAGTAAAGGCAAAACCGTATTTTTTGCGCTTTGCACCTTGACTTTTCCGTACAGTTTTTCACCGCCTTCTACAATATATGTATCCATACGATAAAGCTCCTTATGCTTTATTGTATGAAAATGCGCTTGCGATTTGTTCCTGCCGTTTAACGGCGTTACGCTTTGATACGGCATACAAAACACCAAACGAAGCCATAGTGATAATAAGGGAAGTATTACCCGAACTTATCAAGGGAAGCGGAATTCCTGTCGGCGGAATACTGCCGCTTACCACCAACGCGTTAATCGCCGTCTGTATTCCGTAGACAAGCGTTATACCTGACGAAAGCAGAAAGGAAAAGAAATCATCCGCTTCTTTCGCCGTTTTTATCCCCCGCCAGATTAACAATCCGCTGACTGCAAACAAAACAAAAACGCCGATAAAACCAAGCTCCTCCCCGATAATGGAAAGGATAAAATCACTTTCCGCAAACGGCAAAAACCTGTATTTTTGTCTTGAACGGAAAAGCCCTGTGCCAAACCACCCTCCGTTACCAAGCGCATACAGCGATTGAATAAGCTGATACCCCTCCCCGCGCGGGTTTTCCCAAGGGTCGAGAAAGGCGCTCAAACGAGATAAACGGTACGGTTCTGCAACAATCAATATAGGAACAAGCAGGAGCGCGGGTAGAAAAATCACAAGAAAATGTTTTATCCGCATACCGCCGAGAAACAGCATACAAAGCATCAAAAGCCCCACGCACATAGTTACGGACATATTGGGTTCTATAATGATCAACACGCAAAGAATCCCGCCCGCCAAAAGCACGGGCAATACCCCCGTAAACGTGCGCATTTTATCCATACGCTCGCTCATATACGCAGAGGCGAACAGGACAAATCCGTATTTTGCAAGTTCCGAAGGCTGTAACGTTACTCCACCGAACCCAATCCAACGCGTTGCGCCGTAGTTGCTTTTCCCTATCCCCGGCACGAATACGAGCGCCAACAAGACAATGGGTATGATTAACGCCACGTAGCGAAAACGTTTCCCTTTTAACTTTGCGGGATCGATACGCCCGCAGAGCACGATTGCCACGACACCGAGCGCAAAACCAATCGCCTGTTTTTTTACAAAATACCATTCGTCGCCGTACTGCGTTTTCGCCGTATAACGGCTTGCCGAATATACTGCCAATACCCCGAACGCCGCAAGCAGTACGCAAAGCAAGGGAATAAGCAAATCCCCAAGCGGCTCATTCGACCTCTTCAAACGCAACGTCTTTAACGCCGTCCTTTTCTTGTTCCCCGAAGGAACGGACGATTTCAACAAACGCATCACCTCTTTCTTCATAGCTTGCAAACTCGTCAAAGCTTGCGCTTGCGGGGCTTAAAAGCACCGTCTGCCCGCTCTTTGCAAGCAAATGCGCTATTCGCACGGCAACGACAAACCCGTCGCATACCGTGACCCGCTCAAACGATTTTTCCCGTGCACTTTTGAGTAGCTCGAAACGGTTTTCCCCATACAAAACAGCGTGTACCACTTTCGATTTTTGCAACACCGCAAACAGTTTGCCGTAATCGTATCCCTTATTTTTTCCACCGAGAAGCAACAGCGTTTCCCGTTTCATTGCAGAAACGGCTTTTACCGTAGCGTCTACGTTCGTACCCTTAGAATCGTCAACATATTGCACACCGTCAATTTCCGCAATATATTGGATACGGTGTTTTATCCCCTTGAAATTGGTAAGAGCTTTGGCTATATCCGTATTTTTCACGCCCATAAGCTTGGCGCAAGCAAGCGAGGCAAGCGCGTTTTGAATATTATGCAGACCTTCCGTTAAAAGGTCCTCGCCCGCAATAACCTTTTCGCCGTTATAATACAACGCTCCGTTTTCATAATATGCGCCGTTTACCTTTTCTCTGACCGAAAACCAAACGACGCGCGCTTTCGTCTTTTCGGCAAAGGTACGCACAATCCTGTCGTCATAGTTTAATACGGCATACTCTGCTTCCGAGGCATTTTTTAGCAATTTCGCTTTTAAAAATATGTAATTTTCCATATTGTAGTGACGGTTGAGATGATCCTCCGTCACGTTTAAAATAACGGAAATATGCGGATTTAACGAATTGAGCGTTTCCATTTGGAAGCTCGATATCTCCGCAACGGCAACGTCGGTCACGCCAAGAGAGCAAAAATCAATCATTGGCGTTCCCACGTTGCCGCAAGCCTTTGCGTTATAACCGCCCGCAGTAAGAATTTCCGTCAGCATAGACACCGTAGTCGTCTTGCCGTTCGTTCCCGTGATTGCCACAATCGGACATTTGAGCATACGCGAAGCAATCTCCGTTTCACCCACCACCGCTTTGCCTTTCCGTTTAAAAGAAACGGCAATCGGGTGGTCAATCGGAATACCTGGGCTTAACACCAGCACGTCGCATATATCGCACATAGAGGGCAGCAATTCTTCCGTAGTCCGTTTTGCGCCCTTTTCAACAAGCTCTGCCGCCGTACGCTCCACTCGCTCGCCTGCAATATCGTCATAGATATAACACGTAGCGTTTCGGGCAAGCAAATATTCCGTTGCCGACCGTCCCGAACGGGAAAGCCCCAAAATCAAAAACGTTTGTTTTTCGGGATACATAAATTTTCTCCTTTATATTACCGCAAGAACAGCTATTGCCCCAAGCAACGACGTGACCGTAAAATACGCGTACGCTATTTTACTTTCGGAATAGCCTTTTTGCTGAAAATGATGATGCACAGGCGACATCAAAAAGATACGTTTTCCGCCTGTTGCTTTATAATATATTACTTGCATAAGGACGGATATGACGGAAAACACAAAAGTTGCGCCGATAACGACAATATATAAAATGTTTCCCGTGAAAATACTTACCCCTGCCGCAAATCCGCCGAGCGCAAGCGAACCCGTATCTCCCATAAAAACGGACGCAGGCGACGTATTAAACAGAAGATAGGCAAGAAGCGCCCCGACGAGCGCAAAGCATATAACACTTTCCGAAGCATTTTTTCCCTCTGTATATATGATTATCCCAACGGACAAAAAGAAAGGTACTGCCGAACCTGCCGCCAATCCATCCAAACCGTCCGTGAGGTTGACGGCATTTACGGTAGCCAAAAATGCAAATACGGCAAGCGGAAATATACCAACCCCGATATCCACTTGCTTGCCCGTAAACGGCAAATACAACGCCGTAAGCCCCGTACGTAGGCAATATGCGCCCGCAAATATTGCAATAAAGGCTTGAAAAGCAAATTTCTGCCATGCTTTCAAACCGAGATTTTCCTTGTGTTTTTGCTTCAAAAAATCGTCGATAAGCCCCACAATCATAAATGCAAGCCCAACGACAATACAAAGCACTTCCGTCCGTTGCACCTTTTGGATAAAAAGCGCGGAAGCAATCGACGCGGCGGGGATAAACGCAAGCCCGCCCATAGTGGGCGTACCGCCTTTGCTTTTATGTTCCTTTACGTACGACAAAATGTTTTGCCCTGCCTTAAAGCGTTTCAAGGCGGGAATGAGCGTCATACAGAATATAAACGACAGCGCAAACGCAACAATCGCCGCCGACAAACCGTTTTTCATACCTTACCCAAGAGGAGATATAGCCTCTTTTTCCTTGCATATTTTTTGGATTATATCATTGTCTACAAACGGATATTTTATACCCATTATTTCCTGATAGTCCTCTCCGCCCTTTCCCGCAACAAGCAAAATATCGTCTTTTTGTAATATATCAACGGCATATCGCAACGCATGTTTTCTATCGGGAACGACCACGTATTTCTGCGAAAATCGCCTATATCCCCGTTCGATATCCGAAAGAATATCGAGCGGATCTTCATAGCGGGGATTGTCGGAAGTAAGAATTCCCAAATCGCATTTTTTCGCAACCGTTTCCCCCATCAGCGGACGTTTGGAACGATCCCTGTTTCCCCCGCAACCAAACACGCAAACGAGCCGCCCTTTCAAATGCGCGCGGAGCGTTTCAAGTGATTTTGCCAATCCGTCGGGCGTATGCGCAAAATCAACGAATATCTCCGCCCCCGCAAATGCGCAGACCCGTTCCAACCGACCGCAGACGCTTTTTAATCGAAATAAACCTTTTTCAATATCCCGCATGCCAATCCCAAGCTCTCTTGCGCAGGTTGCGGCGGCGATCGCATTATACACGTTGTGTCTGCCTGCAAGCGACAGCGAAGCGCGGCAAAGCTTATCACGAATATTTAAAACGCACTCCGTTTTATACAGATTTTCGTCCGTTACGACGGCAAATGCCTCCGTCGGCGAGTTCAGTCCGTAATAGACCGTTTTTGCCTCCCCCCTCGCTTTTCCGAACAGTCGTCCGGTTTCCTCGTCGCCGTTCAAAACTGCAATCGGACAAACCTCTTTTTCAAACAGGCGCGCTTTGGAGCAGCGGTATTCTTTCATAGACGAAAAGAAATCGAGATGATCTTGCGTGAAGTTGGTAAAGATACAAACCGCAAACGGGATACCTTCCACTTTTTTATACCAAAGCGCATGCGCAGACACTTCCATTACCACGTATTTTACACCGAGGGCGCACATTTTTGCAAGCATTTGATGCAACTCGATTGGGTCGGGCGTGGTAAGCCCCGTTTTTTCCGTTTTACCCAAAAAACTCGCCCCAAGCGTACCGATTACACCCACTTTTTTTTCCGCCGCCTCCAAAATGGAAGCCAACATATGCGCGGTAGTCGTTTTCCCGTTTGTGCCGGTGATACCGATCAGCTTCATGCGCTCGGCAGGATGGCCGTAATATGCGGCAG
>JAFTPR010000057.1 GCA_017463145.1 Clostridia bacterium | reverse complement strand
TATAAGGACGGAGTAGAAATCGAAAACGCCGAAATCGAATATTTCGAGTGCGACGAAAAAGGTGATCCGATTACGGATAGCGGAATCGTATCCGTTGGTGAAAAAGGCGAAGTGACGGCGGTAAGCCACGGCGAAACGTACGTCGGATTCTCGTGGACGAACGGAGAAAAAACTTATTATGCGAAACCCTTGAAAGTAACGGTAGAAATTCCCGTCGTACAAACGTCGGTGAAAATCACCGTCGATTTAAACGGCGGCGATGAAATTCTGCTTTCGGCGTTTACGGGGCTTTTGAATTTGAACGAAAGCAGCGTGACGGGTGCGGCTACGGTAAACAACGAAACCGAAATTCCTTTGACGCTAACTTCGTCTGCGATAAAGGGAGTTGAATACGGCGTACAAACGGTCCGAATATTCAACGGCGAGGGTTACGCACAAGATTTTCAGGCAACCCTTTATACTAAGACGATATCAACCGCTGCCGATTTCGACCGTATGGGTGAGATCTTGGAAACAAATAAATACCTTTCGCCCACCGCAACGGACGAAGTCGCTTATTATTTGACGGACGGTTGGTTCGTGCTGACGGACGATATCGATTACGGCGGCAACGTGTATAAGCCCCAATATACGACGGCAACGACGGCGACGAGTATCGAAAACGCAAACGGATTTATCGGCACGTTCGACGGAAACAATTATTCTGTTTCCAATATCGTTATTCCGTCCTCGTCGGGCAAACAAGGTTTGTTTAGCGTAATTGCTTCGAGCGGAATTGTAAAAAACGTGAATTTCGACAACGTGAAATTTGCCGCTACGTCCAGCTCGCAAATTGCTCTACTCGCGCAAACGGTTTACGGAACAGTACAAAACGTATCCGTCCGTTGCGTGGATAGTACCGTTCATAATAGCGGCGTGTTGACGGTCAATTTAAAAAATTCGGCAAAACTGAACAACATCGTTTTGCGCCTTTCCAACATTACGTTGTCGGGAGGGGCAAGCGGCTTCGCATTTTCCCGTTGCGATGCGACGGTGAAAGCGAGAAACGTTTATATCGTCAATGAAAATGCGTATATCGTCGGCGGCACGACGGCGCTTATATATACCTTTGCGAAGGACAGTTGGGCAAACAACCGCTTTATCACGGCTTTGAAGGACGAAAACGGCGTAGTGACGGGCGCGTATTTTGCGAGCTTGGCCGATTTCAAAAACGGTTTGCAACAAACGCGAACGGGCAAGGACGAAAACGGCAACGTCATTACTGCGAAAACGGAGTACGTTTGCGATTATTCTTCGTTCGATAAGACGGTCTGGAACTTCGAGGGGGACACCCCTTGCGTGGGCAAGTCTTCGGGAAAGGTTGTGGATATGTCCGAAAAGGATAATTTGTTTGATTTTTCCGATCTGATCGGAGGGTAAATTCGTATCATAAGCGGCAAACGCCGTTATGAAAAATAAAAAGAAAATAAATAAAAAGGAGGCAAGAATCAATGAACAAACAGTATGAAACGCCAACTTGCGACATCGTTACGTTTTCGCAACACGACTGCATAAGAACGTCGTCGGATCCGAATGCAAGCAACGATACGCAATGGTCTTTCAAGGATTATTTTAATACGGGAGGGAACAAACAATGAAAAGAAAAAATGCATTAAGACTTCTTTTAGCGCCTATTGCGTTGAGTGCACTCGCATTCGGTGTAATGGAAATGAACTTGGAGCCTTTGTCTGCAAGCGCAGGCACGGAAATTCAGCTTGTGGAAATCGACGAAAGGGCGGCGATCCGTACTGCAAATCCTTACGGTATCCGTTTTATCGGCAACGTGAATGCGACGTTGGAAGAAGCGAATACTATGATCCTCGGTGCAGACGTAGAGTTTACTTATAACGGGCAAGAATATTCGGCCGAAGTGACGGCGGATAATACGAAGCTTTACGAACAAACGGCAGGCGGCAATGCGTATTTCAATATCGCGCTCGTCGATCTGGAAGACGACGCGTTTAACGTGGAATTTTCCGTGAAAGCCTGGGTGAAAGAAACTGCTGCTTCCGAAAAAGTTTATTCTGCGACGACGGCAACCCGTTCGATTGCATACGTTGCGGGGCGAGCGAAGGCGGCGGGAGAAACGGCGTCGATTCTTGATACCATTATCAATACCGCCTCGGCGAATTTCGCCCTTTCGACTGACGAACTCGCAATGAAAACGGGGCAAATCAAAGCCGTTAGCGTTTCGGGCACGGGAGTGGACGTCGTAAAATACGAAATCACGGATACGAGCGTTGCGACGGTCGATAACGCAGGCAATGTGACTGCGATAAAGGCAGGATCGACCGAACTCATCGTAACGATCGGCAACAACCAACGCACTTGCGATATCACCGTTACCGATCCCGTGGCAATGCCGCTCGATTTAACGAACGCAAGCGGCTTGACGCTCGGCGGCTACGAATTGACGGTCGGCAAAGATTACGTCGTTTCCGATGCGCTCGCCGTTCCCGATTTGTTTGCGGCAGTTCCCGATACTGCGGAAGAAATCGTCGCATATAAACAAGTGATCGGCGAAACGGTAACGCCTTTGACGGCGACGGACAACGCAAACGAGCTGAAAGGCGTACAAGCGGGCGAAAGCACGCAATTCCGTTTCGAAGAAGCCGACGGCGATTATTATTACGCCGACCTTCCCGTTTATACGCTTGTAATCAGCGATAAAGACGAGTTGTTGAATATGACGAAAATTCTCGATGCAAACAAGGTGGACAATGGCTTGAATGATGCTTCGCAACAACTTTATAGTAGCGGCGGCTATTTCGTGTTAGATAGTAACGTTGACTATAATGCTAATTTCTGTAATCAATTTTCTATCGATAACGTAGCAAGCGATAAGCACGGCTTTACAGGCGTATTTGACGGGCGCGGTTACACAATAAGCGGTATCCGATTGAGAAGGGCGGGGACATCTCCAACTACTAATGTTAGCTATTCGCGTGGTTTGTTCGGTAGCCTTACATCCTCGGCGGTTGTAAAAAACGTAAATTTTGATAACGTTTGTCATGCGGATATTGAAGTGAAATATACCGGTATTCTCGGGTATTTCGTTAACGGTACGGTTTCTAATATTTCAGTTACGTTTACAAATGAGAATAGTCAAGGTCTTCGCGCCAATTCGGGCACGCTTGCATATCAAATCGGCGCTTCGGCAAGATTAAATAATATTGTCGTTCAAATAAAGGATATTACATATGCGGGTGACGCTGGCTGGCTTGCAAGGGTTTGTAACGTTAATGCTCAAGCGTCGCACGTGTACGTTATAAATACGACGGCAAAGTCTTATACCTATACATATGTAGGAAGTAAGGATGGCAATACGAACTTT
>JAFTPR010000056.1 GCA_017463145.1 Clostridia bacterium | reverse complement strand
TCGTTTACCGATTCTCTATGGTTCGCGCCTTCCGTCGTAATTTCGGGTGCATTCGTATCAATCGTGAACGTATAGGTCGCTTCATAACCATCGAAATTCTTGAAAGTGAGTTCATACACACCGTTCTCCGTCAACGCCTGACCGCTTTCATACGCCATGCGTTCGCCGTCTTTCGTAAGGTTTACAACCGCCTCATCCGTCCACTCGAACGTTACCGCCGTGTTCGTGAATCCGCCGTTCTCTACGCCCGTAAGCAAGCCTTCAGGCAATTTTTGCTCATACGCAAGTTCCGCCGTAATTGCGTCGATACCCGTTCTGAATTCATCGGTTACGATAACCTTATATTTCGCCGTCGTTCTGAACGCATACGCAAGCGTATCCGTCGTGATTGCCGTTCCGTAATCGTCCTGTTCGAGCAATACCCAGGTTTCCCCGTCATCCGTCGATTTATAGATTTCCAACGTTTGGATATGGCTTTCGTCATCCGCACTCGGCGTTACCAAGATTTCAAGTTTCTTTTCGCTCGTGTTTTCCGCAATCGTTGCTTTGGGTGCGTCACGGGAAACAATCAAAGCAAACGTTTCCGAAACGCCTGCGTGATTCACCGCCACTACCGTATAACTGCCGCTTTCGGTAATAACGTACGTTTCATCGCGGAGGAAGTTCCCAAGCAAATCACCGTTTTCGTCGTACACACTAAACATTGCCATTTCGTCGTATTCATCCCCGATTCTCACGGTTACTTGGTCCTTGAAATAATAGGTTCTGTCAAAGGTTACGGTATTCGTTACGCCTTCGCCTTCCCCGACAACGTATCCAATGATAGGCGCATTGCGAACAATCGTCAAATTATATTCGCAGGTATTCCCCCATTCGTCTGCCACCGTTAGCGTGTGGAAGCCGTTCGTTTCGTACACGGTATCCACGTATTCTTCGCCGTCAACGAAATGTGCCACGCTACCGTCAAACGTTACGGAGTTCGCCAAAATGGTTTTCGCGTCACTATACGAGAACAAGTTTTCCCCGTCCGCAATCGTAGCGGGTTCTTTTTCCCAATAGTAATAGTCATTGATACCGATTGCCGCATATTCCGCAAGAACTTCGTTCAATCTTTCTTCGGTGAAATACGCCACTTCTTCTTCGGGATTACCCGATTTCTTATAGATGAAATACGTGCCGTTTACTGCGTTCACGCTGTCTTTTGCGTCCATCGCAATACCAGTATCCCAACTTGCACTGTTCCATTCGCCCGTTCTCACGTACGTCTTTTCTCTTTCTACCGCAAATGCGAATGCGCTGTAATAGCTTGCAAACGAGAAATAGTTGCCTTCCGCGTCGTGGATTTCGTAATATTCCTGTTGCAAAGTCTTTGTCAAAACGTTTTGCTTGGTAGAAACAAATTCCGTTTCCCAAGTATTGCCCGCCTCGTCTACAACTTCAACGAAATACGCGCCCGTATCAATCGTGTAAATTGTTTCGCCTTTTGTATAAGGTTTGCCGTTCACCGTTACACTCTTAATCGGCGCAAACTCGTTACTATCTCCGTCCGCCCAATTGAGAACAACGTCGCCGTCCGTTTTACCGTCCGCCACGTTTACGGTTTCCACCGTTTTAATCGTGCGGTCGATAATAATCGTATAATATTCCGTTTTTGTTCCCGCTTCCGTTTCACCGTAGAACACGTATTTCCCTGCCTTGTAATATTCCGCGCCCGAAATATAATCCGTAAAGATTTCGCTGTCGGGCGTTTTCACGTAACACTTCACCGCGTCGCAATCAAAACGAATATATCCACCGTTCGTATACGCGTTGTTCCCGATAATTTCATCATCTACAAACAACTGCGCCGCAGGGATATGACGGTCCAAAATTACCGTATAAGTCTGCGAGACATTCCCAGCCCTATCTACCGAATAGAAACTGTACTCACCCTCTTGAGTGTACTGCGTTCCCGACGTGTAAATTTCATACGCGCTCAAACCAGGTTTCTTCACATAAGTGTTCGCAAGTCCGAGTGGATCATACGGTACGAATTTAATATAATCCGCGTTCGTTGCCGTTCCGCTTGTCACAGACGAACTACCTGCGTACAGCGTCCCTGTCGGTTTCGTTTTATCGAGCGTAATGCTTACTTTCGCCGTTTCATTTCCACTCTTATCTACTGCATAGAAAAAATACAAACCTTCCGTTGCCAACTGCGTTCCGCTTGCATACGCCGTATAAAAAGACGAGTTCGGCATTTTCACGTAACAATTTGCAAGCCCCGAATAACTGTCGCTTGCCGTAAATTTCACGTATTCAGCGTTCGTGTAAGAGCCGTTCGTTTTTGTCGTCGCGCCGCCGTAAAGCGTATAACTCGGCGCACCCGTGTCGTAATACACTTTGTATTCTTCCGAATAATTACTTGCTCTGTCATACGAACGGAAGGTATGCCAACCCGTTCCCGTTACAGCCGTTCCCGACGTGTAGGTTGACCAACTCGTCGCACCGGGCTTTTTGTATTGATAGCCCGATACACCGCTTCCCGAATCGGTTGCCGTATACTTAATTGCACTATTCGTATAACCGCCGTTTGCAATCGTCGTACCGTTAGCGTTCGTTACCGTGCCTACGGGCAATACCGTGTCAAGATAGAAACTCACTGTATCCGTATAATTTTCCATCGAATCTTTGCAATACACATAGTACCAACCATTCGTAGCCGTCGCACTTACAGTATAAGTCGAATTATACAAAGTGGAATAACTGCTATAATTCGGTCGCTTGTAATAAATCGTAATACTGCGCGGATCCGTCGCAGTATATACAACTTGTTTATTCGTATAACTACCGCTATTGATGTTATATCCGCCCGCCTTTAAGGTGTAATTCGGTTCATCTACATCAACATAGAAACGATACGTGTAAGTGTAGGTTGTCGTAACCCACAAGAACCCTACCTTTTTGCCGACATATTGCATTTCATAACTACCACTCGGCAATGCTTCACTGTGCAAAAGCATATCGCTTTCGCCCGACAACGATTTATTCACGTACAAATAGTCGTTTTTGTACAGTTTGAAAGATACGTGTTCAATATCGATGGCATCAATATAAAAATTGTAATACGACCAGTTTGAATAAATATCTTGTCCCCTCGTCGTAGATGAACCATCCAAATTACTGCCATACGTGTAAATTTTGAAGTTACTCGGGCAGCCGTTAGAATTACTATCCCCATCGTTTGTCGTACCGACCGTCAAATACTTGGGCGTTGTATAAGTGAGCGCCGATGCGGATTTCGTTTCCGTTTTTAATGCGCCTACACCAAGCGTTACTAATCCGAGTGCCAAAAACGCCGACATGATAAAAAGTTTATTTCTCTTTTTCATTATTTTTTCATTCTCCTTATATTTTTTTCTTTGTTTTTTTGCCTACCTGCTTACCCTTCTTTTCTTCTACGTCATTCCTTGTCCTCCTTGATTTTTTACATAAAAATGCCGCCTATCTTTTTACGGATAAGCGGTATTTATTTACTTTTACATTCCCATATTCGGTGGATTTTCTTGGACTTCGCCTTCGATTTGCGGTACTTCGTCCGTTATCACAAACGCGTCTTTCGTGTAGATTCTTGCGCGTACGATATCGGGGCGTTTTTGGAATTCTTCTATCGCCTTTTCTCTTTTGAAAAGTATCGTGTATTCTTTATACGGTTCGTTCCTTTTTTGAAAAACTGCCATCCCGATATACCCATCTTTTTGATATTTCTTGAATTCTTTTTCGTCCTGCGTAAAACACACCAAATCGTCAATAAAGATGTCTTCGTTTGGCTCTAAATCCGCATACGGTTCAGTAAGAGGATAGCGTTC
>JAFTPR010000055.1 GCA_017463145.1 Clostridia bacterium | reverse complement strand
TGGGAATAATAGAAGATAGTGAATATTACGCCCCGCTGTTGCACGCAACAGCGGGGCGTTTGCATATACTGTATTATGAGGTTTTTCCTCAAATACACAAGAGGTAACGATATACTATGTGGAATGTTTGGAATACGAACGGATGCGGTTGTAATTGCAATTGTAACAGTTGCGGAAGCTGTAGCGGTTACAACGGTTGTAGCTTGTTTAACACGTTGTTCAATAGCAGTTATCAAAGTATTTGCCGCGATTGTAACGGCAATATCTGCGTGAGAAATTCGTGCGGTTACGGTTGTGGTTGCGGTTGTAACGGAAACGATACCGACACGGATACGACGGGCAACGGCAATGGCAACGGTAGCAACGGCAATAACTTTGCTTGCTTTTCGGTTTGCAGAAACTTTAACGGTTCTTCCGACTGCGACGATTATTATACGCGGTTGTTCGGCACGACGAGAAGCTCTCACGGTTCGCGCAGCTCTTGCGGTTGCGGATACAACTATTAAAGAGAAAAAGGACGGCGGCAAAGCCGTCCTTGATTTTTTACGTTGCTGTTTGAAAAACGGAAAAATTCGCCATACTTAAAGAATGGAAAAGTTGCGAAAATTTTGGCGTTTCGTTAAGTCCAGATACGATTTGTTGGTTTTAAAAAAATATACAACGCTTGCAGGGACGCTGGTTTTTTTTCTGATAATGTCCATTGTGCCGCTCAGCTTTTGGTTGACGCTTATCGTTGGGAAATTGCCTATCGACGCCGAACGAATTTTATCGTTGCCCGTGTTTGAGTCGGTAAAGAACGTATTGTTGTATGTACGAAAGGAAGCAATCAATGCCACGGCAAGCGCCTCTGTGCTCTTGCTTGTAACAACGTTGTATTCCTCCACAACGCTTTTTTATCAGATGCGCCACAGCGGGGAATTGATATATGGGTATCGTAAAGAACGACAAGGGTTGCGCTTGCGCTTCGGCGCATTTTTATTGCTGCTAATTGTAATGCTTACCGTGGTCGTGTTTGCCGTGTTGTTTGCCTTCGGTTCGGTGCTTTTCTCCAAGTATTTGCCGCAGGGCTTGGAAACGGTAGCCGACTATATGTTGCTCATAGCGCTTTCCTTTGCGCTCGTGTTGTTGCTGAATGCTTATATCTGTCCTTATAAAATGAAACTTGGCGCATTTTTACCCGGGGCGGCAATCACCGTTTTGGCTTGGTGCGTAGTGGTGACGGGTTTTGCCGTGTATCTCAAAGTAAGCAATATGACGAAGCTGTACGGCGCGCTCAGCGTAGTAATAGTGTTTTTGCTTTGGCTGTACGTTTTGATGATTTGTTTTATCGTGGGCGTCATCATCAATAGCGAGAAAATAGAATCGCAAAGAAAATTGCATAAATAATTTGTTTTTGCGTATACTGCGTGTATGAAAACAGCGCTCTTGGCAGGGATTGCCGCTTTGATGTTTCCCTTTTCGGCGTTTAAAGAGGGGAATTTAAAGGAAATTACAAAGCCGTATCTTGGCGAATACGAGTGTAAAAACGCAACGCTCGGCAACGTCGATTTAAAAGAAAGTTTTAAAAGTATCGTATTGGAGCTTTGTTCTGATAATACCTTTATCTTGACCGTAAAAGATATGGCGGGCAAAAAGCACGTGCAAACGGGAAAATACAGCTATGATGAAAAAACACAAACTCTTTGTTTTTGTGATAAGGACGGCAAGGGTATCCAACGCGAAACTTCGTTGAAAGAGGGTAAATTTTCGCTAAACCTTGGTTTTGACAAAAAAACCGTTATTCTCTCATTTGAGCAAAAATAAACGACGGTACACGCAAGCGGACGGAAACGTCCGCTTATTTTTTTGGTAAGATTTACAAACAAATGTTCGTTTGCGTGTTAAAAACGCTTGCAATCGGTTTCGTTTCGTGTTATAATAAACAGGCTATGAAAGTCACGTTGACAGCCGATCAGAAGAATGCGGAAAAGTTAATAGCCGAATGGTTTTTCAATACGGACGATAAGGTATTCGTGCTGTCGGGGTATGCTGGGACGGGAAAAACGTTCCTTATCGACTATTTAGCACGGGAGGTTTTGCGCTTGGAAGCGGGCGTGGAGGCGGTGTTTGTAAGCCCTACGGGGAAAGCGGCGGCAAATCTCGTGCGCAACGGCACGGTAGCGGGTACGGTACATAGCTTGATTTATATACGTAACGAAGAAGAATTCGACGTAAACGAGGACGGCGAGATTATTGAAAAGCAGGAGCTTTCTTTTATTAAACGGGACAAGATAGACGAGCGTATCCGTTTGATTGTTGTAGATGAAGCTTCTATGATTAACGAAACGGTGTTAAATGATTTGCTCAGCTTCAACGTCAAATGCCTGTTTTGTGGCGACGGCGCGCAGCTTCCGCCTGTCAACGGCACTTGTCCGCTAATGCAAAATCCGCATTATACAATGACGGAAATCGTTCGTCAAGCGGAAGATAATCCAATTATACAGGTTGCGACAATGGCGCGTAAGGGAGAACGTATACCGTTTGGGAAGTATGGGGATAAGGTTTGCGTAATCTCGAAAAACGCCTTGTCCGCTAAAAAACGAAGAGAATTGTTTTTAAAAGCGGATCAAATCCTTTGTGGTAGAAATAAAACGAGAAATGCGTTAAATGCAGAAATTCGCGCCTATAAAGGTATTCCCGAAACGGAACTGTTGCCCGTTGAGGGGGAGAAGCTGATTTGTACGTTGAACGATTGGGAAAAGCCGCTTGACAAAGAAGAACGTTTTCATCTCGTCAACGGCGTTATCGGTATAGCCAAAAACGTGCGGGCGTATTTTGACGAACTTGCCGTAATGGATTTTATTCCCGATTTTACGGGCGAAGCGGTGAAAACGCCGTTCGATACGGGCATATTTACGTCGGGCGGATATCGGCACTTGTACGGAGAACGCGCGGTCACGCTTTCGGACGGTACGGTGGTACACGAGGCGAATTTTGCTATGTTGCATAGACTGCGCGCCGTTTCTGACGAGCCTATTTGCCGTTTCGAGTTTGCTTATGCGGTCACTTGCCATAAAGCGCAAGGCTCGGAATTTGATTTTGTAATCGTATTTGACGAGTCGTGGGCGTTCGGCGAGGAACGCAATCGGTGGCTGTATACGGCGATAACCCGCGCAAAGGATAAATTATTGATAATACGTTAAAAGGAAAAAGCAATGCCAAAAATATTGGAAAAATACAAGCAGATTGAACGGTCGATTATTACTACGTACAGAAAAACGCTTTGGTCGCCGTTTGTTTTGGCTGTCAAAAAGTATAACCTCATTCAGGCAGGGGATAAAATTGCCGTTTGTATTTCAGGCGGTAAGGACAGTATGCTTCTTGCCAAGCTTATGCAAGAGTTGCAGCGGCATAGCGAAGTGCCTTTTGAACTGACGTTTTTGGTAATGGATCCCGGCTACAATGCGGAAAACCGTAAAAGGATTGAGGAAAACGCTGCGCTTCTGCAAGTGCCGATTACCGTTTTTAATAGCGCGATTTTTGAAACGGCAGACGCGATTGCAGGGGATAATCCCTGTTATCTTTGCGCTCGTATGCGTCGCGGGCATTTATATGCAAAAGCCCAAGAACTTGGCTGTAATAAAATTGCGCTCGGACACCATAAAAGCGACGTAATCGAAACGACGGTAATGGCAATGCTGTACGGCGGACAAATTCAAGGTATGTTACCTCGTATTAAGAGTACGAATTTTGCGGGTATGGAGCTTATCCGTCCGCTGTATTGCGTGTTGGAGGAGGATATTCTGCGTTGGAAAGAATATAACGGGTTGGAGTTTATCGCTTGTGCGTGCCAATTCACACAAAAGACGGTCGGCGGCGACGACGATACGTTTTCCGCAAGGAAGCGGGTCAAGGAATGGATTGCACAACTGAAAAAAGAAAACCCGAATGTGGAGAACAATATTTTCCAAAGCATACACAACGTACAACTCGATACGCTTGCGGAATATAAAAAGGACGGAAAGAAATTTTCGTTTTTGGATAAATTCGGGGAATAATCCTTTTCGGCTATGCATATGATACGGTATGCAAGAAAATAACACGAAACATACGGTATCGATTGAACAAAGGAAAAGTATCACGGTCAGTGGCGTGGAAAGCGTTTCGGCGTTTTCGGAAATAAAAATAGCGCTTACGCTTATCGGCGGCGAAAAAATGTACGTGGTGGGCACAGGATTGAAAATTACCGCCTTTTCAAAATCAAGCGGTTCATTTACAGCCGAGGGGAACGTTTCAGGCGTTTCGTACGGTGGAAAAAGTTTCGCCTCGAAACTGTTTCGCTGATGGATAGCGTAGGGCAACTGCGCTGTTTTCTACTCGCCGTAGGCGTCGGATTTGCGGGCGGTATTTTCTATGAAACAATTTCTTTTTTGCGGCTGTTGTTTGGATGTAGGCAAGGAAAAAACAAAGCGGTTGCCGTCGTTTTGGATATACTTTTTTGGATAGTATTCGCTTGTTTTTGCGTTTTTGCGGAAAATTTATTCAAATTTAAAGGTTTTCGGATATATATTTGGAGCGGTTATGCCCTCGGTGGGATAATATATTTCATTTTTTTGCATAGAATAGTTGCTTTTTTTGAAAACGTATGCTATAATAAAGCTACGAAATTGGTAAAAAAGGCGAAAAATCGGGAAAAAACTCCTAAACAGAGGTAAGATATAGTATATGACACAAGACAAAATGAGAAAATTGATAACGGCTATCGTTTGCGCGGCGACGTTGCTTCTCGTTATTTTGCTGTCCGTCTTAATTTTCCAATGGATTAAGATTGGGGTACAGAAAAAACGCATAGAGGAAGTGCAAAAAGAGATTGCGTATTATCAACAGCTCAACGAGGCTGATGAAAAAGATTTGGATTATTATACGTCCGAGCTGTATCAGAAATTGGAAGCTTACAAATTGGGTTTTATAAACGGTCAAGGGGATAAATAATGCAAAAGTATGCCGTGATCGATATCGGTTCAAATTCCGTTCGCCTTATGCTTTTGGCGGACGGAAAAGTTTTATATAAAACGCTTAACACCACCCGTCTTGGCGAGGGGATTGCTCAAAGCTCTCGGCTTAAAGCCGAAGCAATCGAACGTACGGCGGCTGCGGTGGAAACTTTTTACAAACGCGCATTGCAGGAGGGGGCTTGCAAGGTGTTTGCGTTTGCCACGGCGGCTGTCCGCAGCGCGGAAAACGGGAGAGAATTCGTTTCTGCGGTGTATAGTCGTTGCGGAGTGGCGGTAGAAGTCGTTTCGGGGGAAACGGAAGCAGAGCTTGGTATTTTGGGGGCGTTGGGTAAATCGGACGGAGCGGTGATAGACGTTGGTGGCGCAAGCACGGAACTTGTTGTGAAACAGAACAGTCGACTCGTGTATAAAAAGAGTGTAGATATCGGCGTAGTGCGGTTAAAGGATCTTTGCGGAACGGACAAGCGCGCTATATGGCAAACGGTTTTGGAAAAGATTTCGGCTTTTAACGGCGTTCCCAAAGCCACGCTGTATGCAATCGGCGGCACGGCAACGACGCTCGCCGCGCTCTCGCTGGGCTTGCAAACGTACAGCTTTGAAAAAGTCACGGGGCATACGATAGAAAAGGAAGTCTTGCGTGGTATGGCAGAAACGCTTTTATCTTCGTCACCGCAGGAGATTGCAAAAATGCCTTGCGTAACGAAAGGCAGAGAGGACGTACTTGCAGGCGGCGCGGCGATTCTTGTTGCGGTTTTGGATAGGCTCGGGTTTGACGGAATTACCGTCAGCGACATGGATAATTTGGAAGGGTATGCCATTAGAAAGGGGTTGTTGGAATGAGGAAATACGGTGCTACAATTTACGCTACGATTTGTTCGCTTGCGCTTGCGGCAGGTTTTCTCCTTGCATTCGGCTCTGCTTGGAAACAAGGGATAAGTGAAGCGATAGTTTGTATTGTATGTTTGCTGGCGGGGGGCATTGTTGCGCCCATACTACACGAAACGGGGCATATTGTGTTTGCCCGTTGTGCCAATATGCGTATCGTTTACGTAAAATGTTTTTGTTTTCAATGGCGATTGTTTGACGGAAAGTTGCGGTTTGCATTAGCCAAGCCCTTTGCGCCCGACGAAACGCAGGTCATACCCAAATCAGGCGGGAATATGCAAAAACGCGTACGGGCGTATACGCTCGGCGGGTTGGTTTTCGGGTTTGTTTTTCTTATCGTTTGCGCGGTAGTTGCGGTGTTGTTTCGTCTGTACGGATTGTTGCCGTATCCTGCATACCTTTTGCTTTTAAATGTTGCGCCGTTTGAGTATCCCGTCGGAAAAACGGATATGCTTGTGTACGTCGGGCTGAAAAAGAACTATTCCGCAGAGCAAAATATGCTTGTCGCTATGGAGATACAAGGCAGAGTGTATGCGGGGGAAAGCTATGCGGAAATAGAAGAAAGCGCATACGCCTCGCCGCAACTCGCCGAGGATGAACCGCTTTTTGCCGTGATGACGGACTTGCGCTATCGGTATTACGTTGAAAAAGGCGATATTGAAAAGGCAGCGGAGCAACTCAACCGTTTGGCAATGGCGCAGGAATATTTACCCGAAACAGAAGCGGAACGCATTGCCGCGGAGCTTGTATACGTCCATTCTCTGCTCGGCGATTTTGAACGTGCGGTAGCTTGCGGAAAGCTTTGCGAAACATACTTACAAGCAGATAATGCAAGCGCAAAACGTATTTTGGCGGCGTATTCCTGTGCGTTTGGGAAAGAGGAGGCTGTCGAGCCGTTGAAAGCGCTTGCGGAAAAAGCGCTCGAAAAAGAGTGGATTGAGGGGAATAAAAAATTTGAAAGAGTATTGCTTTCCAGGATTTCGGCAGTATAAACAAACAGAAAAACGGCAATAGTATTGCAAGGTGATAGATATGAAAACGGAACGTAGCGAAAATGTCCAAAAAGAAAGAAAGGCGGGCGTGCTTATGCCCGTTTCTTCCTTGCCGTCGGCATACGGTATCGGTACGCTTGGCGCGGGCGCGTATGCATTTGTCGATTGGCTGAAAAGCGCAGGGATAAAAATATGGCAGGTATTGCCGTTGCTCCCCACGGGGTACGGCGATAGCCCGTACCAATCCTTTTCCTCCGACGCGCTCAACTATTATTTTATCGATTTTGCGTTGTTGGAAGAGGAAGGGTTACTGCAAAAAGAAGAGTATGCAAGCGTGGCTTGGGGCGACGATATCCGTCGTGTCGATTATGGGAAGCAGTTTACGTATAAAACGCAAATTTTGCGTAAGGCGTTTGCGCGGTTTGATAGGACTTCGCCTGCTTGGCAAGCCTTTCTCGCCGAGGAGCATTACGCGGATTTTGCATTGTTTATGTCCTTGAAGATTCGCTTTGGCTATACGTCTTGGAATGAGTGGGATACGGGATTGCGGAATGCGGAAGAGGCCGCCGTCAAGGCGCACGAGGCGGAATACGCCGAAGAAATTGCGTTTTGGCAGTTCACGCAGTTTTTGGTGTACAAGCAATGGCAAGCGCTCAAAACATACGCAAACGGCAACGGTATAGAGATTATGGGCGATATGCCTATCTACGTTTCGTACGACAGCGTAGAAACTTGGAAATACCGTAAGGATTTATTTATGCTCGATAAAAAGGGCAATCCCTCTCTGCGGGCGGGCGTTCCTCCCGACGCTTTTTCCGAGGACGGACAGCTTTGGGGCAACCCTGTATACGATTGGAAAAAATTGAAAAAGAGCGGATATAAATGGTGGAAAGAGCGTATCGCTTACGCTTTCTCTCTTTTTGATATCGTACGCATAGACCATTTTCGCGCGTTTGACCGCTTTTATGCCATTCCCGCAGAAGCGGAAACGGCAAAGGTGGGCGAATGGTTGGACGGGCCGAAATCTGATTTATTTTCGGGAATGTCCGGCTATAAGATTATTGCCGAGGATTTGGGGATTATAGACGACGGCGTACGCGCGCTCCTCAAAAATACGGGCTATCCCGGTATGAAAGTGTTTGAGTTTGCCTTTGACGGCGATCCTGAAAACGAATATTTGCCTGTCTACTATAATGAAAATTCCGTTGCGTATACAGGTACGCACGATAACGAGCCGCTCCGTTCGTTTATAGAGGGCTTGGATAAAAAAGAACGCAAGGCGTTTGAAGCGGAAACGGAAAAGCAATGTTTGCAAGCGGACGTGCCCTATATTCGGGAGAGTATCGAAGAGGAATGTGAAAGCATTATACGACTTTTGTATTCGTCCAAATCGGATACCGTCGTAATTCCCATGCATGATATTTTGTGTTTCGGGGAAGAGGCAAGATTGAATGCGCCAAGTACGGTTTCAGGGAAAAATTGGACGTTCCGTTTTACGGAAAAGGACTTCAAAAAACGAAAAGCCGCATGGCTAAAAGAAATGTCGGAAGAATACGGCAGGTAAAAACGTATCTCACTTCGGAAACGGAGTGGGATTTTTCTTTTGAAGAATAAAAAGCGGGTGAAAAAGAAACACTAAAAGAAAAGGCTTCTATGCGGAAGCGGAAGGAGAGGAGATTATGAAAAAAACGTTGAAATTTGCGGGTCTTGCGCTGGCGTTGACGACGGCAGGTTTGGTTGCTTGCAAAAACGGAACAACAGACGGTAGTATTAAACTCACCGTTTGGGTGTCCGAATCGGATAAAACGTTTGCTACGTCCGTTGCAAATGAATTTAAAAAGCAGCATCCCGATAAAAATTACGATATCGTTATCGATATACAAGGAGAAAACGACGTGGCTACGCGTGTGTTGAACGACGTTGAAAACGCTGCCGACGTGTATTCTTGCGCAAACGACCAACTGAGCAAACTTATCAACGGCGACGCTTTGGCACAGATCGCAGGGGCGAGGTTGGAACGGGTAAAACAAGCCAATTCGGAGGGGTCGATTGATTCTGCCACCGTGACGGTAAACGGGAAAGAGGGAGTATACGGCATGCCGTACACGGATAATACGTTTTTCCTTTATTATAATAAAGCCGCTTTAACGGAAACGGACGTGCGGAGTATCGACGGTATTTTGGCGAAATGCGGCACAAACAAAAAGTTTGCATTCCCGATGACGGACGGGTGGTATTCGTCCTCTTTCTTTTTTGGGAAAGGGCTTGGCTATGAAGTGACGTACGACAATAACCTTGCGGAAACGAAAATCACTTGTGATTTCGATAATGCTACGGGCGAGGCGGTGACGGAAGCAATGTGGACGCTTGTAAAGGATAGCCGCGTAAAAGCGGACTCGAACGATTCTAAAATTACGGCGGGATTTAACGACGGCTCGATTATAGCGGGAGTTTCAGGGATTTGGAACAGGACGACAATCGAGGGATATTTGGGGCAAAATTTTGCTTGTGCCAAACTTCCCACCTATACGTTTAATAAAGGTAAATCGAATGAAGAGCAGGTACAGCTTGTTTCTTTTGCAGGATATAAGCTGATGGGTGTAAATAACTATTCTAAGCATAAGACGGACGCAATGGACTTTGCTGAATTTTACACGAACAAGGAAAACCAAATCAAACATTTTGAGGATAGGGGATTTGTTCCGACGGACAAGGGCGCACGTGCTGATGAAAAGGTACAAGCGGACGTTTGCGTAAAAGCGATTACGGCGCAGTTGCAGCATAGTAAAATACAAAAGGAAGTACCTTCTACGTTATGGGTTCCCATGGAAGGGCTCGGCTCGGCAATGGTAACGGGCGCGCAAACGGGTAATTTCAACCTGAAAAGTCAATTAAAAGCTTGCGTGGATGCAATAGAAAAATAAGAGAAAAAAGGAGAGGCTGAAAGTGAAAGAAGGGGTAAGAAAAAAAAGACCTGCGGGGGCGATACTGTCTGCTTTTAAAGGCGGTACGCTGTATACGAGGCTCTCCTTTGTTTTTATGGGCTTCGGCAATCTTGCGCGTGGGCAAATTGTAAAAGGCGTTTTATATTTTCTTGCGCAGGTTGTGTTTTTGCTGTTTATGATCTTTATGGGCGGCAGATATATAGCGCACCTATTTTCGGGAAATCTCGGTACGCGGCTATCAGGGGAGATATGGAATGAAAATTTGGAGATATTCGAGAAAGTCAAGGGTGACAATAGCTTTTTGATTTTGTTGTATGGTGTGGCAAGCTTATTGCTTATCGGGATATTTTTGTGTGTTTGGGCAATGAATATCAAAAGCAGTTATACAACGGATAAACGCTTGGAACAAGGAGAAGCGCCGCAGACGTTCAAAGAGGATTTGCATACGCTTTTAAACGAAAAGTTTTATGCGCCTTTGCTGTTCCTACCCTTTGTCGGTTTGCTCATATTTACGGTTATGCCGCTCGTGTTTATGGTGCTTATTGCCTTTACGAATTACGATTACGCGCATATGCCTCCGGGGAAGTTATTCGATTGGGTAGGGTTTAAAAATTTCTCCTCGCTTTTTTCTCTTTCGGGCGGGGCTACGGGATTTGCACTTGTGTTTTTGCGAGTGCTTATATGGACGTTTGTTTGGGCGTTCTTCGCTACTTTTACTAACTATTTTTTAGGCTTGCTGATTGCTTTGCTTATTCAGCGAAAAGGGATTAAGTTAAAGGTTTTGTGGCGTACGCTGTTTGTGATTGCGATTGCCGTACCGCAATTTGTTACGTTGCTTTTAATGCAAAAAATACTCGACGGCGACGGAATACTCAATAAGCTTCTCGGTACGAATATTTTGTGGTTGACCGATCATCGCTATTTCTCTATCATACCAAGGCTGATGATTATACTTGTCAACATTTGGATAGGTGTGCCGTATACGCTGCTGATGTGTTCGGGAATACTGATGAATATTCCCGCCGATTATTACGAGGCATCCCGTATTGACGGCGCTTCGCCTGCAAGAACGTTCTTTTCCATTACGCTGCCGTATATGCTGCATATCACAACGCCGTACTTGATTACGCAGTTTGTTGGAAATATCAACAATTTCAACGTGATATGGTTGTTGACGGGCGGCGGACCTGTGGATAATTTGTACTACGGCGGCGGCTCGCAAGCGCAATCGACGGACTTGTTGGTGACTTGGTTATACCGATTAACGACCGATCAAAACCCGCGTTATAACGTAGCTTCGGTAATCGGTATCGTGATATTCGTTATCAGCGCGGTGCTTTCGCTTGTCACGTATAATAGGACGGCATCTGCAAAGGGGGAGGATACGTTTCAATGACAAAGAGTTTCACAAAAATTCGCAAAAGAGCGGGGAATATCGCTTCGTACGTTCTGCTTGCAACGCTTGGCGTACTTTGGGTTTTGCCTATTTGCTATCTCATATATACGGCGTTTCGCGTAACGCCCTCTACGGGAATTATCAATTCCCTGTTTCCAAGCAATTTAAAGCTTGGTATCGGGAATTTTACAAGACTGTTCAAAGATACGGACTTTGGTCAATGGCTTATCAATACCCTAATTGTATCCGTCAGTTCGTGCGCCTTGACGACCTTGTTTATCTTAATGGTGAGCTACGCTTTGTCGAGAATGCGTTTCCGTTTACGCAAGCCGATTATGAACGTTTTGCTCGTGCTCGGTATGTTCCCTGGATTTATGAGTATGATAGCCGTATACTTTATTTTAAAGGCTATGGGATTGACCGATTCGCTTCTTGCGCTAGTCTTGGTCTATTCAGGCAGCGCGGCGCTGTCGTATTATATCTGTAAAGGATTTTTCGATACGATTCCAAGGGCAATGGAGGAGGCGTGTATTTTAGACGGCGCAAGCCAGCCGATTGTTTTTTTAAAAATCATTTTGCCGCTTGCAAAGCCGATTATCGTGTATACGGTGCTCACTTCGTTTATTTCCCCTTGGTGCGATTTCATTTTTGTAAACACTATCATTAGCGACAGAGCGAAATACACAGTTTCGCTCGGTTTATATAAAATGATCAATGCGGAGAAAAACAGTTTTAACGATAATTTCACCGTCTTTTGTGCAGGCGCGTTTGTTGTTGGCGGGATAATCGTAACGTTGTTTATGAGTATGCAACGCTATTACGTCGAGGGCGTAACAAGCGGGGCGGTAAAAGGATAAAACACACAAGAAAAGCCGTTCCAACGAACGGCTTTTACGTTATCGGTTTTTAATGACGATTTTTTCAAGCAGCGCCACAAGCGCGTACATAACGCCTGCAAGTACGCACAAGATAAATACGGCACTCATCACAAGGTCAAGCTTAAATACCTGCCCGCCGTATACAATCAAATAGCCTATACCTGCTTTTGAAACGATATATTCGCCCATGATCGAGCCTATCCAAGCCATACCTACGTTGATTTTTAACATAGAGATAAAGTTTGGCAGGGAGGAGGGGATTACGAGTTTTGTAAGCATTTGCCATTTGGAAGCACCCATAGATTGGAGCAGAAGCAACTTGTTTTCGTCCGTTGCCATAAACCCGTTGAGCATATTGAGTATGGCTACGATTAGCCCAATAAGTATGGTCATAAACACGATTGCTTCGCTGCCCGTTCCGCACCAGATGATGATAAGCGGACCTAACGCAATCTTTGGCAATGCGTTCAATACGACGAGATACGGCTCGGAAATCTTTCTGGTAATTTCGCTCCACCATAAGACAAGCGCAACGGTATACCCGACGGCAACGGCGATAAAAAAGCCAAGCACCGTTTCCCAAAGCGTAGTGCCTACGTGTAGGGCAAGCGTACCGTTTTTATAAAGCTCGGCAATCGTTTTGCCGATACGCGAGGGGGAGCTTGTGATAAAAGGATTTACCCACTCAAAGCGGGCGGAAAGCTCCCAAATGAGCAATAAAAGAGCAAGTATCGCAAATCTTGCAACGTTGATAAAGATATTTTTTTTCTTAACCGAGCGTAAATATTTTAAATGCTCGGCGGAATATAATTCGTTTTTCATGCGTTCAATTCCCTCCAAAGCAATTCAAACCAACCGGAAAACGCTTTGTTTTCTCGCCGTTTCAACGGCTCGGCTTCGCCAAATTCCAAACTGTGCGTGGCAACTACGCTTGCGGGACGCTTGGAAAGTACGAAAATTCTGTCTGCTACGGAGATGGCTTCGCTGATGTCGTGCGTGATCAAAAGCGCGGTCTTTTTCTCCGTGCGGATAATCCTGTATACGTCGTCGCAAACGGAAAGCCTCGTTTGATAGTCGAGCGCGGAAAACGGCTCGTCAAGAAGCAACACGTCAGGATCGACCGCAAGCGTACGTATTAAAGCGGCTCGCTGACGCATACCGCCTGAAAGGGCGGCCGGATAGTTTTTCAGAAATTGTTTCAAGCCGTATTTTTCGGCAAGTGACAAGGCGCGCGCGCGATTGTCGGGGGTGTTGGTCTTTTTGATTTCCAAAGGCAGTAGAATATTCTTTTCAATGGTGCGCCAAGGAAACAGTTCGTCTTTTTGTAACATATAGCCAAAGGAGCAACCATCCGTTTTCACTTTGCCTGCGGAGGGTTTTAACAATCCCGCGGCGAGGGAGAGGACGGTTGTTTTGCCACAGCCCGACGGGCCGATAATCGCAACGAACTCACCCTCGCCCACTGAAAAGTTCATATGTTCCACGGCGACGGTTTCTCCTTGTTTGGTGTGATAGTGCATCGAAACGTCTTCAAAGCGTAAAACTTCTTTCATTTGCGTCTTCCTTCCCGTTCGTATTTCTGTTTATTTGTATACTTCCCCGTAAACCTTTTTTGCGTACGAGTTGTTTACAAGTTCGGTCATTTGCGCGCGGCGCGAAAGCTCGCCTGCGTCCTCGATAATGTCTTGTAAGCGGTTAAAGCTGTCCTCTGTCATGGTAAGTTCCGTACGCCACGAATCAATATCGAGATACCGCTGTACAGAAGCTGCCAACGCCGTTTCGGATATGCCGTCGAAGTAGGCGGTAAGGTGGGGCGCAACGTCTTTTGCCGGCGTTTCGTTGATGTATTTTACCGCTTTTGTTACGGCACGAAGGAAGCCTTCGGCAACCGCTCCGTTCTTTTTCAACCACGAATCCTTTGCCATATAACAGGTATACGGTACTTCGCCCGAAGCTTCGCCAACGGAAGCTACCACGTAACCTTTGCCTGCTGCTTCGTATTCGTATGCCGTGGGGTCGAACATTGTGCAATAATCCGCCGTACCTGCCTCAAATGCACTTGTCATCAGGTTGAACGCTACGTCATAGTTCAAGGTCAAGTCTTTACCGTCCTGCAAATTGTGTTCTGCAAGCACGTATTCAAACGTCATTGCGGGTACGCCTCCCTTTCGTCCTGCGAGGATTTCTTTGCCTGCAAGGTCCGTCCATTTAAAATTTGGCTCGGGTTTTCTGGAAACGAGGAACGAGCCGTCCCGCTTGGTTAATTGTCCAATGACGGTAGGCACGTCGGAAGAACCGCCGATAAGTACGTATAAACCTGCTTCCGGTCCGCAAAAGCCGATATCAGCGTCCCCCGAAAGCACGGCTGCCATAACGTTATCCGCGCCGCCGCCGTTGGTAAGCTCGATTTTGATTTTTTCCGCTTCGTAATAACCGAGGGCGTCTGCAAGATACATAGGCGCATAAAAGACGGAGTGTGTCACTTCGTTGATTTGAAGTGTGGTAAATCCGTCTTTGTTTTCCTCCTTACAGGCGGAAAAGGGAAACACAGTAAAGCTTGCGCAAAGCGCCGCACAAATAAATTTGGTTGTTTTTTTCATAATAAGAGCCTCTCCGATAGAAAAAAATTTAGAATAATATATTATATGAATGGGCATTTATAATTGACAATCGGGTAAGAAAGTACTATAATAAATAAACTGCACGAAAAAAACGAGATAAGGTTTGAGATAATTATGGAAATGCAAAAGACTTACAATCCGAAAGATTTCGAGGACAGAATTTACGCCGATTGGGAGCAATCGGGGTATTTCCGCGCAGAGCGCGATCCCAATAAAGTGCCTTTTACGATAATGATGCCGCCGCCCAATATTACGGGGCAACTGCACATGGGGCACGCAATGGACGCAACCTTGCAAGATACGCTTATTCGATTTAAGCGTATGCAGGGGTATTCCGCTTTGTGGCTGCCCGGTTGCGATCACGCTTCGATTGCTACGGAAGTCAAAATTGTCGAAAAGATGAAAAAAGAAGGACTTACCAAAGCGGACGTCGGCAGGGACGGGTTCTTGGAACGTGCTTGGGATTGGAAAGAACAGTACGGCAACCGTATTATGCTCCAACAACGTAAAATGGGTACGTCTTGCGATTGGTCGCGGCAGGCGTTCACGCTGGATGAGAAATGCTCCAAAGCCGTACGCGAGGTATTTGTAAACCTGTACGAAAAGGGGCTTATCTATCAAGGCGATAGAATTATCAATTGGTGTCCTTGCTGTAAAACGGCGCTTTCGGATGCAGAAGTGGAATATGCGGAAGAGGGCGGACATTTTTGGCATTTGCGCTATCCCGCAACCGACGGCTCTACGGAAGTAATCGTTGCGACGACAAGACCTGAAACAATGCTCGGCGATACTGCCGTTGCTGTGCATCCTGACGACGAGCGGTATAAAAATCTTGTAGGAAAAACGCTTACGTTGCCTTTGGTTGGCAGACAAATCCCCGTTGTTGCGGACGAATACGTTGATCCTGCTTTCGGTACGGGGTGCGTAAAGATTACGCCTGCGCACGATCCTAACGACTTCGAGGTTGGAAACCGTCACGATTTGCCGATTATCCGTGTTATGAACGACGACGGATCTATGAATGAAAAAGCGGGCGCATATCAAGGATTGGATAGATACGAGGCGCGTAAAAAGATTGTTGCCGATTTGGAGGCGCTCGGCAATCTAGTAAAGGTAGAGGCGCATACGCATAACGTTGGCCATTGTTACAGATGCCATTCTACGGTAGAGCCGATTGTGTCCAAACAATGGTTTGTGAAAATGGAACCGCTTGCCCGTCCTGCGATCGACGCGGTGGCGAAAGGCAAGACAAAATTCGTTCCCGAACGTTTCTCCAAAACGTATTATAATTGGATGGAAAACGTGCGCGATTGGTGTATTTCCCGTCAGCTTTGGTGGGGACACCGTATTCCCGTGTGGTATTGTAAGGATTGCGGTAAAGTTATATGCGCAAAGGAAGATCCCACGGCTTGCCCTGCCTGCGGAAGCAAGCATATCCGTCAGGACGAGGACGTGCTCGATACGTGGTTCTCTTCGGCACTTTGGCCTTTTTCCACGCTCGGTTTCCCTGAAATTACGGAAGATTATAAATATTTCTATCCTACGGACGTACTTGTCACGGGCTACGATATCATTTTCTTCTGGGTTGCCAGAATGATTTTCTCGGGGATTGAGCATACGGGTAAAGTACCGTTCCGCGACGTGCTTATTCACGGCATTATTCGTGACGAGCAGGGTCGCAAAATGAGTAAATCCCTCGGCAACGGGATTGACCCGCTTGAAGTGATTGAAAAATACGGCGCAGACTCTCTCCGTCTGTCGCTTCTCACGGGCGTTGCTCCCGGAAACGATACGCGCTATTCGGATACGAAAGTGGAGGCGTCGAGAAACTTTATTAATAAGCTTTGGAACGCTACGCGGTTCGTGCTTATGAACGTAGGCGATACTAAGATATTGCCTATTGAAAAAATCAAGCTTGCGCCTGCGGATAAATGGATTATCGCAAAACTGCAAAATTGTATTCGGGAAGTCACGCTCAATATTAATAAATACGAACTTGGCGTTGCCAGCGACCTTGTTACAGGCTTCGTATGGGACGATTTCTGTGATTGGTATATCGAGCTTTCCAAACCTGCTCTCTACGGCGAGTATACTGCAAGAAAGACGGAAGCATTGTCTGTGCTTTGCTACGTGTTGGAAAATTCTTTGAAGCTGTTGCATCCGTTTATCCCGTTTGTTACGGAGGAGATCTACGCCAATCTTCCCAATACGCAAGGCAGTATTATGGTATCGGAATTCCCCAGATATAACTACCGTATGGCGTACAAAAAGGAAGCGAAAGCGTTCGAGGGCGTTATGGAAATCATCAAAGCCGTCCGCGCAATGAAAAAGGACGCCGACTGTCCGCCCTCCAAAAAGGTCGAGCTGTTTATCGTTACGGAGAATAAACGCCTTATTCAACTGAATAAAGATTGCATTACGAAACTTTCGGGGGCGAGTAATTTGACGATTGTCGACAGCGTGAATGAAGTGGAAGGCAAGACGGTTTCTTCCGTAACGGAAATTTCGCAGATATACGTTCCTTTGGGCGAGCTTGTCGATATCGAAAAGGAAAAGGCAAGGCTTTCTGCCGAGATTGAGCGGATCGACGGGGAGATTGCCCGTGCGGAAGGTAAGCTTGCAAACGAGAAATTCGTTTCCCGCGCTCCGCAAAAGCTTGTAGATGCAGAAAAGGAAAAGGTAGAAAAATATAAGGATATGAAAGCGAAGTGCCTTGCGCAACTTCAAAACTTATAATATTTTAGCAGGCGGGGGAAACCCCGTCTGTTTTTGGTAAAAAATTCTTAAAAAACGGTGTTCAAACAGTTGACAAGATTGTTTTTTAATGGTAAAATAATACCGTTGCGTGTTATGGGCGTACTATGCCCTGTTGTCCTAAAATATCTTTGGGACGAGCCGTAACGTGTCAAACTTTGCTTTCTTTGAAATTGCGATAAGGGCAATTTCGGGAAAAATATATTCCAAAATTTTTACAAGGAGGTCAACTTATGCCTACTATCAACCAGCTCATCAAAAAAGGTAGAGAGCAGATTACGTACAAGTCCAAGAGTCCTATTTTGGATAACTGCCCTCAAAAGCGCGGCGTATGTTTGTCCGTAACCACGACTTCTCCCAAGAAGCCTAACTCCGCTATGCGTAAGATTGCTCGTGTACGTCTTACGAACAAGCAGGAAGGTACGGTCTACATTCCCGGCGAAGGTCACAACCTTCAAGAGCACAGCTCCGTTTTGATCAGAGGCGGACGTGTTAAGGACTTGCCCGGTGTACGTTATCATATCGTACGTGGCGCGCTTGACACCGCCGGCGT
>JAFTPR010000014.1 GCA_017463145.1 Clostridia bacterium | reverse complement strand
GTTTTATCGGCTATGGATAGCCGAATAAGAAAAAGTTAAGAAAATACAATTTTTATATTGACTTTCTTCTTAAAATGGCATATAATAAGTATGCTACACTTTATTATATTGTTAAAAAGGAGAAATTTTTGCTGCTACAAATGAATAATACTTAGAATGGATATAATACTTCGGTAGTATTATATCTGATCGCGTTTTACAAAAATTCCATTTCGAGTGGTAGTAGTTTAACGAAAAATAGAGTGTCGCAACTTATGAGAGGATATATGCTGCGATGTCGTCTCGAAAGGGGCGGCATCTTTTTTTAATTTAATACGGTAGGCAAAAAGAACGCCGATGGCAAACGATAATCAATCTTTATGAGGAGTAAGAAAAAATAGTTAGTGGTATATTTAAATAATAGTTATATAATCAAATGGATTAAAAATGTAGTGTTGTATAGTCAACGCTTTTGCTGCAAACGAAGCGGCTTGTACGGGCGTGAGCGGCGCTTTAATCAATTTTAATACGTTAGCCATTGGCTCGCCGCTTCATAGCAAGTGGTACGAATTCCAGCTTGAATTGTCCGACGTTGCGAAAGTCAAAGAGTATGGCTATTTCTTCGTAAGGATTAATCCCTACGGAGCAAGCGCTCATGGTTGTGAGTGGTACCTTGACGATATTGAAATTGTAGATTGTGGGTTCGACGGTACGCTTGATATGGTGTATAAAAATACTAACCCCCTCATAAATAAAGATACGAATGGAACTCATGGTTGGTCGTCGTTTAAGGATTGGGCTATCGAGTATAACAACGTGCCGAAAAGCGAGAATAAAGCGTTAAGAGTTACTACGGAGCGTGGAGAAACTATCAATGTTGCGATTCATCTTGGGGATGATTTCATCAATTCGATAAGCGTTAGAGATAAGATTGCTTTCAGAATGTATATCCAAAAGGGTACCTGCGACGCAACGGCATTTAAGATTGGATTTGGCGTAACTAAGCTTAAAATGAATCTTAATGGTGATTATCTTGATCAAGAAACCGATAAATGGCTTGATTTTGAGTTTGAAATGACAGAAGAACTGTTGACGGCTTATAAAACCAGTAAAGCGTTAATTGTTGGTATTAATCAACATCAGGCAACTTCTGGGCATTACGAAGCAAATTACTTCTTTGATTCCTTTAAGGTAGTAAAAGCGAACTAAAAAAGTAAGCGTTGGGGGCGGGTGAATGTCTGCCCCCAAATGCTTAAAAACAGGAGAAAAACTATGGCAAAAAAAATATTTTGTCGGTAAGCGCGTACACGCCCCCTCCCAACGGGTACAGAACGTTCTTTGAAACGGGAAAGAAAGAAACGGAGTGGTTGGGACAATCCTTCCAAACGGAAGAGCGTTACCGCGAATACCGTGAGTGTGGATTTGATGAATTGCTTATCGCGGGCGAAGATAGATATACAGGCGAGGACTTTATCGGAAGTAAAACAGAACAATTGATGAATCTTGCCTTAAAAACGGATTTGAAAGCAATCGTTTACGACGAGCGTATCCTTTCGCTCACGGTAAACGCAAAATATAATATCGTAGGAGAGCTTTTCGATACGCAGGAGGCTTTGAATGCATTTGTTGCCGACTGTATGAAAGATTATAAAGAACACCAAGCCTTTCAAGGTGTTTCGATTATCGACGAGCCGATTTATTCCAAACAAGGCGCGCTGGAGGAGATTGCGATTGCAATCAAAACCGCCTGCCCGACGGCGACGATACATACCTGTTTGTTGCCGTATATGCACGAGCACGAATATTGCGTAAGAAGTTTTGGCGAGGGATATGAGGACGACTTTGCTTCTTTTTCCGGGTATTTGGAAAAGTTGAGCAAACCTGTGGGGTACGTGCATTACGATCGATATCCATTTAATAAGTGGTATGGAAAATATGACCTTACCAAGGCGCATTTTCGCGTTATGCAGGAAGCTGCTTGGACGGCGCAAAGAATACATTTGCCATTTTGGATTACGGGGCAGACGTACGGTCAAGCCTATGAGGATGCAACAAGACCTGTTGACGAGCACGATTTGCTTTGGCAGGCGAATTTATTTCTTGGGTTTGGTGTAAGAAAAGTGTATTGGTACACCTATTGGCGGTTCACTACTCGTAAAAATCTTGCAAGCGAAGCAACCGCCGTTATGGATGACGACGGAACACGAATGATCTACGACGAAGTACAGCGTACAAACGCGTATATGCAAAAGCTGGCAGAGCACGTTTACGAATACGATTACGAGGCTTCGCAACTTTTGACGAAGGACGGCAAGGGGAACGAAGCAACGCTTTGTTTGATAGAAAAAGACCTTGGCTTGTTTGCAAATTATCGCGTAGACGCGCCCGTGTTGGTCAATAAATTAAATAAAGACGGGAACGTTGCGTATATGATTATGAACGCACGGGATTCAGCGGAAAAGGTCGTCAATCGGGTTTCGTTGGCTTTTGCAAACGAAACGAAGAGGCTCACAGCATTGTGCTCGGGGGATAAAATGGAGATTCCCGTGGAGAATAACCGCGTAGAGCTTTGTTTAATGCCGGGTGAGGCGATTTGGATTTTGAAGGCGGAATAAAATTACGGGCAAAAAAGGGAATTTTATGAAAATCGACAAGCAGTTGCAGATAATTGACGAACGGCATCCGTTAGATAAGATTATATGGGGCAGAGAGATCGGGATTTGTTATACGTTGAAAACGGACGATATAACAAAGAGCGAAAGAATTCCTGATTACACCACGCCTTACACCGACCGTACGGGCAAGTTTTTGCCCGAGGGCAACGGGTGGAAAGAAACGGTGACGGGGGCGACACTTTCCGTAAAAACGGAGGGGGCAGGGTTGCGTTTTTCGCTTGTCTGCGAGGCTGAGAACGTATCGCAATGGGGGATAGATTTGCCCTTCAATTTTATGGGCAAAAAGAACGGCGGAGGCTGGGAAAATCAGTTTCTGTTCAATTCTCCCTATATAACGAATGACCGAAAATTTAAAAGTTTTTATCTTACCAAACATAACGGGGGGAATTTACTCGTTGCGATTTTAAGCGAGGCGGACGGTTGGAAAATGGATTATTCACCGTACGTCGGCGGGCATTATTTTCTCAATTTAAAACTGCTTGCAAATTTTGATCGCGCATACGGCACGTTTGAGAGAAAGACACGTTTGGAGTTTGCGATTTTTCCCGTGGGAGATTACGCGGACGCGTTAAAAACTCTTGCGGGTTTGTACGGTGCGCCTTTTCTGTATGCGGATAAAAACGGCGGAAAACTCGGCGCGCAAATTGCCTTGAAAGCGTTTGGGAATTGCGATAGAGTGTTAGAAATTAAAAAAACAGGCGAAAAGCGTGCGTTGCCTTGTTTAGATGCTTATACGATTGTTGCAGAGGGGGAAGTGGAGCTTGTTCCCTATTATGGAAACGTCCGCGGGGCAGGGATTACCGTATATGGCTACAACGATATGGTGAGCTTATACAAAAAATCAATGGATAGTGTCGATTTAGAAGTTGTAGCGCGTACCGACGGGAATTTATGCGAACATCAATGCTGGGCGTCGGCGACCTTGCGGTTTTTAATAAATTATCGTGAAAAACTGACGAAAAACGAACGGGAACTGTACGAAAAAAGAGTGATTTCCCTGCTTGATAGGGTGACGGAAACGGATATTTTGAAAGCCGAGCCTTGTATTACGATTTTCAACCGCCCGCACGAGGGCTTACCTGCGTATAATATTTTCCGTTCGAGGCGTATTCAGTCAGAGTTTTTCGGGATAACGCTTTTACTTGATGCGTATAAGTATTTCAAGGACGAAAAGTATTACGAATATGCCGTGAATACAATGGACAGTTTTTTAGATACTTATCAACTTGCGGACGGGCGGTTGCAAACGTCGAATTGTGGCGAGGACGAGGACTATACAACCGTTTGTTGCGCAATGATTCCCATTGTCGATATGGCGAAAGAAGTGCATGGCAGGGATGCGTTGAGGGCGGAAAAGTACCTTGATGCAGCAGCGAAAATGGCGCGGTATTTATACGTCCGCGGACTTTCTTTCCCGACGGAAGGAGGCGAAACAGACGAAGCGGAAGCGCAAATGGAGGACGGCTCTATTTCCTGTACGGCGTTAGCTCTGTTGTACTATTGTAAGAACGTAAAGCGGGTGGAGGCATATATCCTCAAAGCAAAAGAAATTTTGGATATGCACGAAAATTGGGTAATCAAAACGCCGATTTGTCAAATGCACGGTTCTTCCCTGCGTTGGTGGGAAACGCGCTGGGAGGGGGATGCGGACGGACCAGCGATTTGTTGCGGGCACGCGTGGACAATCTGGCGCGCGGAAGCGGATTGGCTGTATTACGCTTTAACGGGGGATTGCGAATATCTTGTGAAAGCGGAAAACGGATTCAATACGAATTTTTCCAAAATCCACGAAAACGGGGACAGTTACGCTATTTATAACGTAGATGATATTAACGGTGGCGGATTTATGGAAGGAAAGCTTCGCTTTGAGATTGCACCGAAATTTTCAAAGGAAAAGGATTGCGGGCTTTCAAGATACGTTTGGATACGTGCAAACGATTCTATTTTAAAAACTGCTAAAAACGAATAGTATTTTAATTATAGAAAGTCGCAAGGGCACAGGCGCATAAAAATAGTCCGCTATTTTTTTTTGTGTGTAAAGTGTATGAACATGGATAAAAAGAAAAAAGGAAGACGAATCTTCCTTTTTTACGTTATTCAAGTCTGCCTGCAAAGCTTGGCAAGGTTTTTCCTTTATGGATAATGGGGCGCGTACTCAATTTTTGGAAACAATCCCGCGCGTAAACCTTGAACGTATACGCCGTATTCGGTTTGAGATTGGGAACAACTATTTGATAATATTCGGAAAAATGTTTCGACGAGTGGTCTATATGAAATTCCGTATTGATTTGATTGGTGCTTACAAGCGTATTTGTTTCGTCCTCCCAAGCTTCTACGAAATAAGAGTGCAGGATATCGTTATCAAAAGGAAGAGGGATTGCCGCCGGGAACGAGATAACCACGAACGTATCGCTGCGGGCAAGCCCTGCAATAGCGCCTTCGGGAAATTCAGGGGCAATAGCAAGCGCTTCTCGGCGCTTTAAATCCATAACCTTTTCTCCGCCAAGCGTAAAACGCCAATCCGCGCCTGCGGAGCGTGTACATTTAGACATGATTTGCTGCGTTTTCTCGCCGTTCGCAAGGGCAAGCATTTCGTCTGTCCAAAAACTAAGTCGCTCAACGCAAATATCCTTTCCTGTTACGGTAAGATAGAGCGCGTGTTTGGTTTTTAAATTTTCTCCGCGTATCAGCTCGTCTTTCGAGTGGGCATAGTTAAACGTACTGCAACTGATAACGGTACATTTAGGCGCGTTTGGATCGCTCGATTGCCAAATCGTGCGTTCGTCTGTAATAGAATAATGCGTATGCCCAAACAGCGCGATAACGTTGTCAAAATCCCGCACGTTATCAATTCCCGCGCCGCCGTTTAAACAATATTTGTAGGAGTCGCAGGTCGTTTCTTTCAGTTCGCCGTGTTGGACGTAGAAAACGGGTTTGTCGGGAGTTTTAGTAGCTTCCCTTGCGAGAATTTCTTTTGCATCCTGTTCATGTCCCCAATGCGCTCCGACGAAAGCATAGCCTTTGACGGATTTATATGCAACGTGCGAATACGGTTCGCCGAATGCGTCCTCCCAAGGCGTTTGGTTTCCGCCGTTCAGCTTTTCAAGCGGTTGCGCAAGCGCGTCATGATTGCCGTAGACACAGAATAATTGCGTATCCGTTCCTTTAAAAACCTCGCGGAAAATTTTACCGAGCCTTGCCATTTCTTCCACGGCGCAGTCGGTGTGTGTAACATCCGTGCGGCTATAAGCGCAAGCGTTCGCCATATCCCCCGGAACGACAACTACGTCTACGCCGCGGTTTTTAAACCAACGAAGGGCATATTCCCACCATTTATCCTGATCACCTTGCTGACCTAACCCGTAATAATTTGGATTGATGTGTCCAATAAAGCCAAGATGCGGGTCGCTGATGATTGCAACTTTAAGATCTGGGGTCTTATTTACTTTTTCCGACATACATAACTCCTAATTTTTTAGAAAAATAACATTCTATACGTGTTATTATATCATTTTAGGGCGTTTTTTTCTATCTCTATTTTTTTGTGAAATTGCATTTATATACGATTTCTATTTTTAGTCGGCGAATTATAGATATTTATTCAAATGATTGATATCAAAAAAACCGCAGATTTGAGCAATTTCCGTTTTATTAAATTTTTTTTGTTTTAACAGTTCTTTGGCTTTGGCTGTTCTACATTCCGTTACGTAACGCATAGGTGAAATTTGCAAAATTTCTTGAAAATACCTGTTAAGCGTTGCTTTAGACATATGCGCTATGGCGGCAAGGGCATCTAAGGTGATTTTTCGGTCTAAATTACTTTTGATGTATTCCATTACGTGCAAAATGTCCGTCTCGCTGGGTAAAGACTTTTTCGGTTGCGGGAATGTGTTACTGAATAAAATACCAAGTTCAGCAACGAATCCCAGCGCTAAAGCGTTTTGATAAACGAAATGCTGTTCCGTTTCCGCTTTTTGTATACGATTTAATTCATTTTTTAAAGTGGACAAAAGATTGTGATCTACGTGTAAGTTATATTTTTTCCCTGAGGCTTGCCGCAATTGCGGTTCTATGTCAAAAAGTAGCGCGAAGCCGGGACTTTGCGTAAGGGCTTCTCCGTATTGCGCCAAGAAGTCTGATTTTAATAAAACGTGGAAGATATCTAAGCTATTTTCCGAATAGTATCCGTGATGGATGTCGGGAGGGATAACAAATATATCGCCGATATGGGCAGGGAGATTGTTTTTTTCGATATAATGCCGCCCGCTTCCACCGATAATAACGTTTATTTCATAAAACTCATGCGCATGCATTTTGAAGTTATAGTCGTTATGTATATAGGCGTTAACGTAATGAAAAGGAAGATTCTTAAAACAGTCTTCTTCATACCAATAACACTTTGGGGTTTGTGTTTCTAATAATTCAGGGTACAAAATAAACATCTCCTTGATTTGATTTTACTTATTTTTGATTTAATATTACTATCATTATAGCATATAATTTGTTATAATACAAGTGAAAAAATAAAAAAGTGAGGGAAATTTATATGATTACAATGAATAGCAAGCTATATTTGGATAAACTCCACGCTTGCTGGCTCGGAAAGAATATAGGCGGTACATTGGGCGCACCGTTTGAAGGTTCTCGTTCTTGTTTGAATTTGGAAGGATTTACTTCAAAAAAAGGCGAACCGATTCCCAACGACGATCTCGACTTACAGCTTATATGGCTTGCCGCTATGGAAGAGCTTGGACCTGGATATTTGGATGCAAACGCGCTTAGCGAGTATTGGCTCGATTGGATACCGCCGCATTGCAACGAGTATGGGATAGCAAAAACGAATTTGCGTTTAGGACTTTTGCCGCCAATGAGCGGAGAGATTGACAATGAAAAATGGAAAACTTCCAATGGAGCATGGATACGCAGTGAAATCTGGGCAGGTCTTGCGCCGGGTGTAGTAGATGTTGCCATAAAATATGCCATGGCGGATGCAATGGTGGATCACGGTTTAAGCGAGGGAACATACGCCGAAGTTTTTACCGTCACTTTGCAAAGTGCCGCTTACGTGGAAAAAGATATCCGCAAATTGTTGGAAATTGCCCTTTCAAAAATCCCGACGGATTCCATGATAGCAAAAACCGTTCGGATGGTAATGGACTGTTACGACAACGGAGTGAGCTACAAAGAAGCGCGGGAAAAAGTTGTGGAGTTTAACTCCGCGCTTGGTTGGTTTCAAGCCCCCAATAATCTTGGTTTCGTTACGATAGGTCTTCTTTATGGGGAAGGGGATTTCCGTAAATCCGTGCTGTATGCCGTTAATTGTGGCGACGATACGGACTGCACTGCGGCTACCGTAGGCGCAACGCTTGGAATTATAGGCGGAACGGGTGCAATTCCGCAGGATTGGAAAGACTTTATTGGTGATGGAATTGTTACACTTTTCATCAATGGTATGTATTCGGGTCGTATTCCTAAGACTTGTACCGAACTTACAGAGCGTATAGCGGCGCTTGTGCCCGCTGTTATGAAGGAAAACTCCATTCCGTTTTCGCTTGTTGAAGGTGAGGGGAATGTTTGCGAGGATACGATAGCAGAATATGATAAGATAAAAGCGCCAGAGTTGTTTAACCGTTCACCGTATTCTTACGATATTACGAATTATCATGCATTTAATACGAGAGTGGAGTTAGATAAAACCCCGCGCGTGGGTAGTGGGGATGAGCGCCACGTAACCTTGACATTTTTCTGTAATCCGAAAGTGGCAGAATCCCGTAAATTGCAAATGCGTTTGATTTTACCTGAAAGTTGGAGTGTAGGTCCATACGATAAAACGGTGTCGCTGTTATACGCGCAACCGGCGCATGGTTTATTCGGAACGGCAAGCACGTCTTTTACCGTAACGGTAGGTGAGAGAATGGAGATAGTTAATCGTGTTTATGTGGAGGTTACGTGTCCTACAATGCCTTATCCCGTGCTTATTCCGATTGTTATGATAGGCTGATTGGCGAAGCTCACATTATATTATTTTTTGCTTAAACAACAATATTGAACAGCAAACAGCGTTTTTGCAAGAAATTATTATTAAGTGACGACAGCTATTTTGTGTGTGAAAGACGATATGCAGGAATTTTGTGTATAAAAGCGCTAAATTTCTGCATTTTTGTATATTTTAACAAAGCACTCGCTATATTTTGAAATTATTACATATAATATATCATGTAAAAAATATCGAAATCTATTTGACATAAGTGGAGAGATGTGCTAAAATAGAAAATGTAAAAACGCGCAGTTTTGCGATTTTGGCTGTATAAACAAAACGACGTTATAATATCAAATCAGACGTAAACTTGTAAGAGCCGAAGCGGAAAACTTCGACCCCCGACGCTTGCGTTTGCATGCGCCGTTTTTTTGTTTTATAAAGGGAATAAAATGACACGGAGGGTGTTATGAAAGGAAAAAGGAACTTTATCGTTGGGTTGCTCTGCTTACTGGCGACGGCGTTTTGCGGCGTTTCATTGACCGCTTGCGACGACGGAAACAACTGCGCTGACGGGCATACCTATGGCGAATGGACAATAACGGAGGAAGCGACTTGCTTGGAAACGGGCACGCAGACCCGTATATGTACCGTTTGCGACGAGTCCGAAACGCGCAAGATAGCGGCGACGGGACACACGTTCGGGGCTTGGGAACTTACTACTGCGCCTACATGTACGGTAAAGGGCGAGGAAACTCGCGTTTGTGAATGTGGTGAAGCTGAAAAGCGTGAAGTGGTAGCAACAGGACACACGTTCGGTCCTTGGGAGCTTACTACTGCGCCTACATGTACTTTAAAGGGCGAGGAAACTCGTGTTTGTGAATGTGGTGAAGCTGAAAAGCGTGAGGTGGCGGCGAAAAATCATACTTTCGGCGCGTGGGAAGTAACCGAAACACCTACCTGCACGAAGGGCGGTTTAGAAAAGCGTGTTTGCGCAACCGATACCACCCACGTGGAAGAAAGATCCGTTGAAAAACTTCCGCACGATTATTCTAAGGCTTGGAAGCACGATACGGTAAACCATTGGAAAGAATGTGTTTGCGGTGATAAAACGGAGAGCGGAAAGCACGATTGGAATGACGGTGCAGTCAAAACGCCTGCGGGGGAATATACCGAAGGCGTAATGCTCTATACCTGTACGGTTTGTACGGAAACGAAAGAAGAAACTATTTCTCCGCTCGGACACACCCATGTGCCCGTGAAAACGCCCGCAAAAGAAGCGACGTGTACGGAGGACGGTAACGTCGAATATTGGTATTGCGGTGGTTGCAAGAAGTATTTCTCCGACGCGGAATGTAAACACGCGGTCAACGTTGCAGACACGGTAATTTCCGCTACGCATACGTTGGCGTATACTGCGGCAAAAGTGGCGACGTGCACGGCAAACGGCAATATTGAATATTGGTATTGCTCTGCTTGTGAAAAATATTTCTCCGACGCAAAAGCAGAAACGGAGATTTCGCAGGCGCAAACCGTCATTCAAGCGGCGCATAAGCTTACGCACGTTGTTGCGAAAGATAAAACGTGCACGGCAAACGGCAATATCGAATATTGGTATTGCTCGGCTTGTGATAAGTATTTTAGCGACGAGAACGCAGAAACGGAGATTTCGCAAGCGCAAACCGTCATTCAAGCGGAGCATAAGCTGACGCACGTTGTTGCGAAAGATAAAACGTGCACGGTAAACGGCAATATCGAGCATTGGGCTTGCTCGGCTTGTGATAAGTATTTTAGCGACGAGAACGCAGAAACGGAGATTGCGCTTGCCGATACCGTGATTAAGGCTTCGCACCAGCTGACGAAGGTGGATGCAGTCGCGGCGACGTGTACGGAAGACGGCAACAAAGAATATTGGACGTGTGGCGTATGCAATAAGTACTATGCGGATGAAAATGCTACCACGGGGATCGTAAAGGCAGATACGGTGATTGCCAAAGCGCATAAGCCCGTGAAAACGGAAGCGGTTGCGGCGAGTTGTACCACGCAAGGAAATATCGAATATTACCAGTGTAGCGCGTGTAAAAAATATTACGCGGACGAAACGTGCGGAGAAGAGCTTAACAAAGCGGACACCGTTTTGCCCGCGTCGCATACGCTTAACAAGACGGATGCCGTCGCGGCTACTTGCACGGAAGACGGCAACAAAGAATATTGGACGTGTAGCGTTTGTGGCAAGCTGTATTCGGATAAAAACGGCGTAGAAGAAACGACGCTTCAAGATACAATCGTGCCTGCGGTGCACAAGCTCACCCGTTATGCGCAAAAGAACGCGACGTGTACGGAAAACGGCTACGAAGCGCATTATCAGTGCTTGTGTTGCGAAAAATACTTCTCCGACGAAACTGCTGCGACGGAAATTGCACTCGAAAACATCGTGATCGAAGCGGCTCACACGGCACTTACAACGAGCGTTACGGCGGCTACTTGTACGCACGCGGGCGCAAAAACGACGACCTGCGGAGCTTGCGATTACGTATACGTGGAAACAATTGATGCATTAGGGCATACGTGGGGCGATCCCGTGGTTACGGCGGCGACCTGCGAGACGGACGGCTATACGCTGAATAGCTGTGGTGTTTGCGGCGGCACGGAAAAAACGAACGTTGTAGCTGCGACAGGACATACGACGGCTACGCGCGTTAAGAAAGCTGCAACCTGCGTGGAAACGGGCGTAAGCGAAACGTATTGCTCGGTAGAAACTTGCGGTAAGATTATTAAAACGGAAACAATCGAAAAGACGGAGCATAATTATCAAACAACGACGGTGGCAGTCGATTGTGAAACGGACGGTTATACACAGCACACCTGTCAAAATGCGGATTGTGGATATTCGTATAAAGAAAATATCATTGAAAGTGAAGGTCACCATTGGGAAGAAACAACCGTGGCGGCGACGTGTACGGAAGCGGGCTACGTTTTGAACAAGTGTTCCGTTTGCGAAGAAGAGAGCAAAGAAGTACTCGTTGCGCACGGACACGATTGGAACGTTGAGGAAGCGACCTGCCTTATTGCGCAAGTTTGTAAGGCTTGCGAAGCGGACGGTGAAGCGGCGAAAGGACACCTGTTCACGACTGTGAAAGAAAACGTTCCCGCTACGTGTGAAACGGACGGTTATATCATTTATGAGTGCGCGCGCGGATGTGGCAATACGCAAACGGAAGTTCCCGACGGTTATACGAAGAAAGGACACACGGTTGTAGGTGATTGGTCGGAAAAGGAGAAGCAGGCTGTAATTGGCGAGGCTTGTACGTATATTGACGTGCAAAGCGCGACCTGTGATACCTGTCAAAACACCGTTTATAAATATTCAGATAAATACGTAGAACACAATTATAAAATGACGATCACTCGCCACGCGACTTGCGTAGCGCAGGGTGAAAAGACGTTCACTTGTCAAAACGAAGACTGTGGGCACGTAGCGACAGAGAATTTCGACGCTGACGAAAAAGCGGACGTACATAAGTGGAACGAGGGCGTGTTGAATTCGGATGGGGTTACTACGGTATATACCTGTGCGTACAATTCCGCGCACACGAAAACGACGCTTGCGGCAAAGAACGAAACGAATGCGTCGGTGGATAATTCCAAGCTCCAAGAAACGGGCGAAGTTGAGTTGAAAAACGCAACGATCACGCTTGATGATACGGCAAAACAGACGATCAATGAGAAAGCACAAGGAGATGAACAAGTTAAACTTTCGGCAGATACGCTTTCGGGAGATGATCTTGAGGAAGCCTTGGGGTGGTTGGGCGAAAGCGCAACGGACGTAACGGCAATCTTCAATTTGACCTTGTCGGTAGGCGACGAAAATATTTCTAATTTTGGTAACAATGCGGGCGTAACCGTGCGTATTCCCTATACCCTTGAAACGGGAGAAGACCCTGAAGAGATTGCGATCTGTTATATCAGCGGCACGAGCTTGGAATGGATCAAAGCGACGTATATCGAATTGGATACGAACGACGACGGCGTAATGGAAGGCTATGCGGTGTTCACCACCAACCACTTCTCCTATTATACCGTAACGGCGACGCCTCCTGCGAAACGTTGCGAATTGTACGGACATAATTTTGTGGAAGTCAACAAGCCCGCGACTTGCTTGGAGGAGGGCTACGATTCACGCGTTTGCTCGCGTTGCGCGTATCGCGTAGTTGATCAAGAATATGATGCGCTCGGACACGATTGGAAGGTGGACGAAGCGACCAAGCGCACGGCAACGTGTACGGCAGATAGTTATGAAAAGACGTATTGTTTGCGTTGCGATATCTACTTTGAAACGGTAGAAAAAGCTACGGGGCATACGTGGACACAAACGGAGAATGTGGCGGCGAGCTGCGAAGCGATGGGCAAACACACATTTGAATGTGACTCTTGCGATAGTGCTTACACGGTGATTCTGCCTGTGCTTGAACACGCGTATGAGAGCGTAACCACCGATCCTACCTGTACTTCTTACGGCTTCACGACCAAGACGTGTACAGAATGTGGCGACACGGTAACATCCGCGTTCATTGCGCCCTTGTCGCATGAAATGAAAGATCGCGTGTTCCCTGCGACCTGTACGGCGGCGGGCTATACTGAGCGTTACTGCGAGCTTTGCAATGTAGTATTCCAAGTGATCGCGGGGGACGCGGCGACGGGACACGATTGGACGGTAGAAGAACCGACCTGTATAGAAGATAAAAAATGTAAGGACTGCGGCGTAGTAGACGGCAGAGCGCACGGACACGATATGCAATCGAACGGACGTTGCCGCAACTGCGACGAGAAGTGTAAACACGATTATAAGGAACACGGCAAGGTCGATCCCACCTGTACGCATAAAGGGCATACGGTATACCGTTGCGCGATTTGTATGCATACGGAAAACCGCGACGAAAAGCCTATGAAAGAACACGCATACCAAAAGGGTAACGTGATTGCGCCCACCTGTAAGCATAAGGGTTACACGGAATACCATTGCCCTGATTGCGGTTCAAGTAAGCACGACGACGAAACGGATATGCGTCACGAAGAATATATCGTGGAGGACGTGAATTCCGATTGTGAAACAGCGGGATACATTCTCTACGGCTGTAAGCATTGCGACGAGCATACGCGCCGTGACAATAAGAAGCTCGGTGAGCATAAATATAAGCTTGTTGGTGCGACGGAAGCGGATTGCGAAAACAACGGCTATAATATTTATCAATGCAAGTGCGGCGAGATTAAAAAGGTTGTGAACGCGAATAAACTCGGGCACGCATACGACGAAAAAGGCGTTTGCGAAACTTGCGGTAAAATAGCCGACAGATTCTGGTTGGAACTTATCGAAAGCTGGAAAGATGTGGAAAGCGTTGCAATCGAGCTTGAAAATATTTCCGTTTCTCTTAGTGGCGTTCAGCTTGACGAAGAAGGAAATTCGAGCTTGCTTTCCAAGTTTAGCTTGAAACAAATCGATATTGCCAAGATTATGCTCGGCACGAACAAGGAAACGGGCGAACTCGAAGGTGCTGCGTATGGTAAATTCGTCGTGGAAAACGGTATGCTCGGCGAGCAAGATTGCACGTTTAACGCGATCATTGAAAAGGGCGAAATCTCCCTTGCGGCGACGTTGTATACGCAAGAATATTACGTTTCGGCGACGATCGACGATCTGCTTAGGCAAATAGGCATGCCCAAGGAAATGTTGGAAGCGGTCGTAGGTCTTGTGGAAACGGACGTTCTGCCTCTTTTGAAGAGTTACATAGACAGCAATGAGGGTGAAATGAATAAGTTCGTAAACGATGCGATGAGCATTCTGTTTACGAGAGAAAAGACTGCGGACGGCTACGTGCTCGCGCTCGATTACGCAAAGGTTTACGAGTTAAATGAAAATCTTGCGGAGATGTCGGTGAAAGAACTTGTGGATCACTATTTCGGTGAGGGCATGTACGACGGCGTTTACGCGTTCGCGGAAGAGCTTTTGGCAACGGAAATGGGCGGATTGCTTGATTATGCGGATTCGCTCGGATTTGACAAGGGCTTGCTCGTCAAGACGATTAACGATTTGGCGAAGATGTCGGGCGCAGACGGCGAATTTGACGTTGAAGAGCTGTTCACCTCCGAAGATTTAACGGGTATGCCGGTTGTAGAATATCTCGGTGCAATGACCCAGCAACCTGATTTTGCGGCGAATATCCTTGCGTCGATTTCGGGGATTTCCGAAATGAAAGTTTACGGGGATTTGCTTTACGCGGATTGCGTGGATGAACTGAAAACTTCGATTGATAACGTGATTGCAGAAGTGGAGAAAGTTCTCGATATTCGCGTGGGTACGGATAAGGCGGGTAAATTGACCTCGCTTGCCCTGTCTATCGACAGCTTGGAAATTGGAGTGGACGGCGACGATCTTCGTATTGCGCTTGATTTGGACATTATTCCGAATGGCGAAGTAGTACTCACGTGGACCGATTTGCTCACGAAATGGACGAATTTAAAAGAATTGCCTGTCGTGGAGGGTGTGCTTACCGTACAGATGGAAGAACGCACGCTCGAGCGGGAGCAAAAAGACGCGGAAAGCGGGCAATATATGGAAATGTATCGCGTATATCTCACAAAATACGTGATACCCATGGAAAGTGTAATGGCTTGGTCAGTTTCGAGCGATTGTGGCGATTGGTATAATTATTCACTTGTGCTTACGCAACCGATCGAAAATCGCTACGTATATTACTACGAATGCTTTATGTACGATAAAGACGGTACGCTGTTACAGTACGCGCTCGTGGATCAATCTATGCAAAATCCTTCGATGGATGGTACGATTCCTGAAAGTTGGTGGAGTTGCCATACAACGAATGGCGCGAGCTTCTATTATAATCCCGTGGCGGGCAAATTTAGCAATAGTACGGCGCACAAGTTCGTGTTAGACGAAGAAAAATCGTACCAAAACGATTGCTCGGCGGAAAGCTATTCGCATTATTATTGCACCGAATGTGGCTTTGAAAAGGGCTCGTATTCGCGAAAGGTTCACAACGTCGTAGAGAAATACGTGCTTTCCGAAGGCTCGGAAAGCTGTGAGGATGGCGTTGATCTGCACCGCATTTGTAAGGTTTGTAAGCAAACGGTAGACGTGATTGAAAATTGGACGGAAGGACACGTTTATCAAATTGCTTATCAAATTGAGAACGGTAACGTAATACGTGGCTCGGCTTGTACCGTGTGCGGCGAAACGCAGGGTGCAGCGGAAACGGTAGGTACACTTACCGTTGACGAGGAAGTGAAAGTAACGCTCGGCGCGACGAATGACAGATTTGGCAAAGGATGTCTTACGCTCGTGCTTCAACCTACGAAATCGGGTGAATACGAATTCTGCGCGAAAAAGACGACAAACGATTTCCGTTTCTATTTTGAAGACCCTAATGGCGGCACGGGTACTAGCGGCAATTTCTATCGAGCGTTTAATTTGGAAGCGGGTGAAACGTATTACGTCTATGCTTACGGTTACGACGCTTACGGTGATTTGACGATTTGTCTTAAACCGGATAATATCGAGATTGATCTCACCGATTACGGCATGGAATGCGGTAAAGGTACGTTGATTATCGAGGTGCGGCAAGGCGTCCATTACACGGTTGATTTTGAAACGACGGAATGCCACTTCAAACAATTGGAAGACGGCACTTATTATTGCGTGAACTGTAACTTCGGTTACAGATGCGACGATATTTACGAAAGCAACGAGCAATGCGCGGAAATGCACGTTTTGCGTTACGTATTCATTGAGGACGTAACGGCGGAAACGCTTGTAACGCACACGGTCGAATATATCGACGAAACGGGCAATCAAAAGCATCAATCGGATTGGGAGCACAACGGCGAAAGATCGGAATACGTTGATGAAAAAACGGGTAAGGTCTACACGCTCTATACAGAATACGAAATGCGTTATTGTTACGAGTGTGGGCTAATCCTTTTCAAAGACGAAATTAAACGATTTGTAGACGAAAACGGCGACACTGTTCGTGTAGAAAGAGGGAGATATTACGGTGTTTGGGCAGAAGATGGTACTTGCGTACTCCTGCCCGAATACAAGGAGATTTATGAAAACGTCTACGTTACGGTAAACGGCGATACTTTCTCTTTGAAGACGCTTGAACGTACCGAGCAGTATGACCGCAGCGGCGAGCTTTTCTATTGGTCGCAATACGAATATTTCTACGAAGACGGCGATTATTGCCATGCGCAGAGAAGATATACGACAATAAACGGCAAAGAACGCACGGAAGAATACGTTTCGCACGCAAGTACGGTAGTCAACTACGCGCTTTCTGCGGGTAGCACGCTTTGTACCGACGGCTTGGATCGTATTGAAAGCTGCGGGTTGTGCGGAGAGGTCATCAACACTTGTCAAAAATACGAAAAGGAGCATATTCTCAATCAAACGGCGAAGGAAATGATTGATATTTCCGCTTTCGCGACCTGTGGCGATCATACGCTTGGATTATACGTCTGCCCTTGCGGAAGCAAAGCGGAATACAGAGTGAAAGAAGGGGAAAAATCGGGTTGTATTGCGGACGAAGACGATAACGAATGGTACGTTTGCTATGATTGCGGCTTTGCTTGGAGAACAAAAGAAGGCTCTACCACGGACGAGGATTGTAACGCGACGGGTTATTATACCGTGTACGTAACCAACCTCAATATCGATAACGCGTATGAGAATTACGTGGAATATACGGTGGAGTTCAACCGTAACGAAAAGATTCACGAAAGAGTTGAACGCGAGCTTGACAGAACGCAAGCGCAAGAGAACGGCTTGACTGTGGAAACGGTTCTGGTGGAATTCTATTGCGAAAAATGCGGCTTAATTTTAGGCAAGCGCGTTACAACGATCAAAACGGACGTGGACGGCGACGTATTGTATAGAAAAGACGAGCAATACTTGTGGACGGAAAACGGCTATGGTGACGCTACGCATGTCAGAGAAGAGTTGTATGGCGCGTATATTGCCGCAGACGGCGAAAAGAGGCTTTATCCGATTTACCAATACGAGGAGTGGCTGCAAGAAAACGGTGAAAGAGCGTGGACGAGGAAAACGTATACGTATGAGGATAGTTATTGCGTAGGCAACATTACTTACGAAAATCAATAAGGCGAAAACGGCGGAGAAACGTTTAATTATCACAGAAGAACAGAAACCAGGTATCAACTGAGTGAAAATGCAACCAGCTGCGAAGAAGGTTTAGACCATATAGAAGTTTGCTTGGATTGCGGCAAGGAAATCAATCGTTGGGGCGGATATTACGGCCACGTTATGGAAACGACATACACGAGAATCGGCAACGATATTTCTCGAAAGAGCGTTTGTAAGGTCTGCGGTGAAAACCTGATTGGCGACGGAAACGCGAAAGCGTTTACGCTCGTGCTCGGCGAAAATGAGAACGTGGAATTCGCATCCATCAAAGACTTGAACGAATCGTATCTCCAACTTAAATTCGTGCCCAGTCAAACGGCGACTTACGAATTCTGGTCGGAAAACTACACGGAAGACCCTAATATCTACGTTTACGACGCGAACTATAATCAATTGTGCTATCAAGATGATTATAACGATTTGAACTTCTACCTTACTAGCGAGCTTATTGCAGGAGAAACGTATTATATTGCAATCGGCAGAAATTATACGACTTGCGATATTTATCTGAACGTATTGCCTAAGCCGCAGGAAGTGGCGTTCGGCGCATTCGGCTCGGGTTGCGGCGGTACAATGACGGTGGAAACGGTGCGCGGTGAAAAGAGATTCACGAACTTTGCGCCCAACTGCCAGTCTATGTATGAAAAATACGTAGAAGAATACGGTTGGTTCTCTTGCTGTACGGAATGTGGCTTTGGTTGGTGCTACGCTGATTTCGCCCGTGCGGACGAGAATTGCCAAGAAATTCATTATAGGGGATATTATTTCCTTGAAAATGCGAATGCGGACGAATGGACGATCACCAATTATCTGTTCGAGAAGAAAACGGGGTATATTTCGCATACCGAAAATACTCGCCTTATCGAAGATTTGAGCGGTGAAACAACAGAAACGGATGATAACGGAAACGTCATTACCGTACGGACGCAGGTGCGTGAACGTTTCTGCGAGGTTTGCGGCAAGATTTTTGAAAGATCGGTTAACGTTGTCAAATGCACGGCAGACGGCATGGAATTGTATAATGAATACGCGTATTATACCCCGATCGAACAGGACGACGGCACGTATACCTATTCGTTGTACGCAAAGCGTGTTTATGCTTACGGCACGTGTAAGCTTGACAATGACATAACCCGTCATTATACGCTCTATACGTTAAGCGAGAACTACGACGAGAACGGAAACGTAACGTGGTTCGAGCGCAACGAGTATAGATATACGGACGCTTATTTCTGCGAGGGTGTGCGCATCCATTCGGGCACAAATTATCAGACGCGCGAATATATTTTCGTTTCGCATAACGAAACGTATTACCGCGTGAATAATGAAGAAACAACGGGTCTGGACGCGGACGGCAACGAAACGCAGATTTTCGTGCGGACGGAAGAAAATTATTGCGCACTTTGCGGCAAGGTTACGGCTCGTTGGGTATACACGGACATCATTAACGAAACCAAGCACACGCACGAAGAAATTTTCGAGCGGTGGAGTATCGAAACGGAGACGGGTAGCACCGAACTCGTTTGCAGAGATTGGGAACAAACTGTTTACGGTGTTACGGAAGTGAACGGCGAAGCGTTTGAATATAGATTGAGCTACTATACTGAGCAGTTAAACGGCAATGGCATGACGAGTTGGCGCAAATTGGAATATACCTATGCAGACGGAAGCTATTGTGAAGGTACGGTGTATATTACGGGTTCTGACTACGAAGGTTATACCGAATTATTTGAGTACCACGGGCATACGAAATCCGTTTACAGTCTTTCGGAGGGTAGCGTAACGTGTGAAGACGGCTTGGATAAAAAGATTATCTGCGCGATATGCTCTGCGGTAATCGAGGAAAGTGCAAAAGCTTATTATTCGCACGAATACAACGTGGAATCGATAAAGATTGGTTCGTGCGGAAGTGAACTACTCTCTTATAGCTGTCCTTGCGGTGAACGCGCGGCGTACGACGTAAATCGTGCGTGTGAGACGTTTAAGCAAGAAGACAACGTAGAAATATGCGTAGATTGCGGCTATGGTTTCTGCGCGGAGTACGGGTATAAGACGGACGATACCTGTCAACAGATTTATTACACGACGGTAACGGTCTATCCGAGTGAGGGCGATGCTACGACTTATCACGCAGAATGGTATACGGGCGAAAAACAACACTCGTCTGCTTGGAAAGAGTTGATCGACGAATCGGGCAGAGAAGAAACGACGGATGATAACGGCACCGTGATTGGGGCTGTGGAAACGTACGCGCAGGAATATTACTGCGAAAAGTGCTTTGCTTCGTTTCAAAAGAACGTGAGCGTGAACACCTACGACGCAAACGGCACACGCGTTTCGTATGAATATAGACAGTACGTTTCGTTTGCAATCGACGCAGACGATTATGGCTACCGTTTGAGCTCTAAAAACGTGATAACATACGGCTCGTACGACTTTAAGGGCAAGATCTATCCGTATGTGCTTTCGGAAAGTACGTATTATTATGACGAAACGGAAACGTGCACGAGCTGGAATAGATCCGACTACGTGTATGAGGGCGAAGATTACTGCCACGCTACGGTAATTTACACCGATCAAAACAACAACCGTTCGGAAGGAGAATATCAAAACCATAGCCATACGGCGTATACCTATGCGCTTTCAAACGGCAGCGATTCGTGCTCGGACGGTATTAACAGGCTTGAATTCTGTCTGATGTGCGGAGAAACAACGTACATCTATTATCACTATGCCGCGACGAGCTATCACGAATATTATATCTACGAGCCCGTAGAGGTGATTGAGCTGAGCAATTACGGCGCAGTTTGCGGCGGCACGGCAAAGGTCTACGTTTGTCCCTGCGGCGCGGGAAAGAAAGTGGACCTTGATGTAAACGGTATGTTGGAACAAAGCGGTGGCTATAAAGGACACAACGAGGCGACGGGCGAGTTCGATATTTACGAATATACCTACGTTTGCGCGGTAACCGATCCCGTAACGTGCGAATTTACGTATACGTACAGAACTTGGTGGACGCGTAGCACGACCTGCGAGCAAATTCATCACGAACAATACGTGTTCGGTGTGGACGGCAATACCTACACGGTGGCTTGGAGTTATAATACGCATAACGTCAATCACTATACGCTAGCGGAAAACGAAACGCGCACGACGGAAAAAGACGGCGATTACACGGTGAACGTAACCAAGTGGGATTACATTTGCCAATATTGCGATTATCACGATTACACGTATACGTATAAATCGTATCTGAATGCGGACGATTCGATTGCTTGGTATTCTGAACAATACGACTATTATTATGGACAATCGAACGTGCGTCAAAGGAATTATTACGCGCAACAAAACGTATCGACTATCTTTAACGGCAACACGTATTCTATGTCCGTGCGTTTGGCGACGGAATATACGTATTTCGACGAAAACGGCAGCGTAACCTCTTGGGAAAAATACGCGTATGCGTATCCTGAAACATATTGTACGGAGGAGTTAACGTTTACCAATAGCAACTGTGAAGAAAATCGATATACCAACGCGCATAGTCATTATGGGTATTGGACGTATTACGTACATTCGGGTTGGACGAAGGCTCGCTCGTGCACGCAATACGGCGTTTCGAAGAATACCTGCGTATGGTGCTTGGACGTGGACGAGGAAACGCATTCTCCGTATGGGCACTCGTATAGTAGCTATAACGACGGAAGATACGTTTGCAGATATTGCGGGCTTGAAAACTTCACGGGCGCGGACGGCGTTGTGGAGTTAGAAGACCTCACCTCGCACGAAAATTACGGCGACGGCGAAAATTACGTAGTCGGTTATCAGATCAAGGATGCAGCGTTCGTTTATACGCTCGTGATTGAATTGATTGCGGACGGTTTGGAAGAGCCAATCACCCTTTACAACGCGGCGCTCGGCGATCTGAACGCGCTTACGATTAGTAACGACGGCGTATCCTTTGTGAGATTCTCTATGGCTTCGGTGCAAGAACTTGCGGCGGCGAACGGCTTGAATACGTGCGAATATATGGTGCGTGTGAACTTTATCCCCACCGACGCAAGCACGTTCGATTATGCGATCACGCTTGATTCTCATTACTTTGAAACGACGACGCAGGCGGCGAACGCCTGCGGGTCGTATGCGACGTGGAAAACCTGTTCGTTTTGCGGCAAAGTGAAAGACATGCGTTATGTATCCTGTAATTGGAGTGCTTCCGTGTCGGCGGAAGAAATCGACGGAATCTCGTATGACGTAACCACGTATACCTGCGAGGATTGTGGCTTGATTTTTGTGCAAAAGGTAGCGTCTGTAAATTGCGTGCAATACCAGATAGATTGTTGGGATCAAAACGGCGACGGTACGTTTGAAGTCGTGTGCAAAACGCAAAGTATTGCGCATAGCTATTATTATACGTGGGTAGAAGCCGAAACGATTTACACGGGTTGTCAATGTAAACAGAACGTTGTTAGTAGCGTTGCTGTACAATCGCAGACGGAAACGATAACTCCCGTTAAGGAAAACAGTTGGGAGACTCAAAAATATTTCACCTTCACGGCGACTCAATCGGGGGAATACCGCTTCTATTCGACGAGAGCAGAGGAAAACGGCGGAGATCCTTACGGCTATCTCTATGATAGCAACGGAAACAATATTGCTCGAGATGACGATTCTAACGACAATCTCAATTTCGGGTTTGCAGTGGAATTGACGGCAGGAGAAACGTACGCGCTGTTGATTGAGAGAGGTTGTAATTGTACGGTTACGATTGAATATCTCGGCGCATGACGCATAAAGTATCGGTCGAGAATGTATGTAAAAAAGTGGAAAAATTTTTAAAGAATGTGCAAGAGAATTGCCAAATGTCAACTATTTTATGAGTGAAAGACATCTTGCACTCATAAAAAAAGCTCACGTGCATAAAAAAGACGAGATTGAATAAATCTCGTCTTTTTTATTTATTAAATTCTGCATAAACCATTAAAAATAAATAATTATGCAATCAAAAGTTAGGCAAAATGTTGTAATTTAGAGCGGTTATTTCAAAACGTAGAGGGTTATGCGCTGAAATGGTAACTTAAAATTCGACAATGCGCAAACACCAAAGTATGATAATATATCTATGCCATCTTTTGAGCGAAAAATAAAAGAAAATCGCTTTGGTAAACAATGTATATATAACATTGTGAGTAGATCTAAAAAAGACGGTTATTTATCTTGTATTTAATTATTAAAAAGAAGATTGTTTGTTGCAGTTAAAACGGTTCAATATTGTTGTTTTTGTTAATAAATTTTTGTTTATAGTTTCTCGGGGACATACCATATTGCTGCTTGAATGATTTGGAAAAAGAATAGATAGAGGAATAATTCAAAAGCTCCGCAATTTTTGTGAGAGGTAAAGTATTTTCATGGATAAGAATTCGTCCCTGTTCTAACCGCTTGAAGCGAAAATAATCGGAAAGAGTTTGTTTGGTTGTCTTTGTGAAGATATTGGAAATGTACGAATAATCGTAATTGAAATGAGCAGAAAGCTCTTGTAAGGAATTTAATGTATAAATGTGCGCATTTATATATGCCATAATTTGATAGCAAAACTCCTCGTTTTGTGTAGGACGTACGGATTTTGTGTTTTGTTCGTTGAACATGCGAATGGTAAGTACGAGGACTTGAACAAAAAGTGCGTTTAAATATTCCGTTTGATAGGGATTAATTTGACTGCACTCGGAAATTATTACAGGCATTAAAAACTTTAATACCTCGTTGTGAATAATCCGTTTTTCCGGGTGCTGATTTATGATGGCAATTTTGTTTAATTCTGCGCTCATTCTTTCGTCATCAGTGGAAAACGCAAAAAAGTCGTATTGGATAGGGTCGTCTTTGTCTGAACGGATTTTATGATTTTCCGAAGGGAAAGACAAATAAATATCATTTGCCTGTACGGGAGAGTCAATGCCGTTGGTGGTAATAACACCTTTGCCTTTGGTGGCTACGGTCAGCTCAAAAAAGTTGAGATGGTTATGCGAGGGGATTACGGTATTGGCTTCGAGGTAAGCTGTTCCGATTTGATACAGAAATACATTTCCGTATTTTACAGGTTTGTTAAGATAATTTTTAATAAAGAGATATCTGTAATTCATTTGCGCCCCCCCTTGTTCATAGTATGGTTTTATTATATGGGAAAAATATTGATTTGTCAATAAAAAATCAAGAAAATGGTAAATAAAAAAGCAAAATTTCAAATTGGGATATTTTTTTGCGAAAGCTTGAACATTTACATTCATTAAGAAGTATGCTAGAATAGGGAATGACAAAACAAGAATTTTTTGAACATTGTTTGAAGACGTACGGCACGACGCCTGACTATCCGTTTGGCGATGGCTTGGAAACGGCTGTGTTTCGGCATAAGGATAACCGTAAGTGGTATGCTTTATTGATGAAATTATCGCGGAGAAAGTTTGGGCTTGATAGTGATGAATTGATATACGTGGTCAATTTGAAAGTGCCGATGGAATTGTCCTGTTCTTTTGGCGTAGAGGACGGAGTGTATCCCGCATACCACATGAACAAGCTGCATTGGGTTTCGGTGTTGTTGCCTGATGCGACTGACGACGTTGTTCGATTTCTTGTAAGCGTTAGTTTTGAACTTACCGAGAAAAAGAAAAAGCGAGTACAAAATTAATTACAAAATGACATGAAAGAGGGGTGACGAAATCAATCGTCGCCCCTCAAATTTTGTTGCGCAGTAAACAAAGAAAAGGGGGCTGATTTTTTTATAGTAGTTTTATAAGTTAATGTTAGGTATTCCAGCAAATCCTTTTTGTAAATCCGCATCAGTTGGTAGATAGTTTATCATTTTACCGTCGTGGAAATTCTCATAGGCAAGCATATCGAAATAGCCCGTTCCTGTTAAGCCGAAAAGAATTGTTTTTTCTTCGCCCGTTTCTTTACATTTCAGCGCTTCGTCAATAGCGACGCGGATAGCGTGTGACGATTCGGGGGCGGGGAGTATGCCTTCGACTCTTGCGAATTGTTCTGCGGCTTTGAATACTTCGGTTTGTTCAACGGTTCTTGCTTCCATAAGCCCTTGGTAATACAGTTCGGAAAGCGTTGTTGCCATACCGTGATATCTAAGCCCGCCGGCGTGGTTTGCGGAGGGAATAAAACTATTGCCCAAAGTATACATTTTCGCAAGCGGACAAACCCTGCCCGTATCACAAAAATCGTACGCATATTTACCGCGTGTCAACGAGGGACAAGAAGCCGGTTCTACTGCAATGATTTGATAATGTTCTTTTCCTTGTAGTTTTTCCGCCATAAACGGCGCGATTAAACCGCCAAGGTTAGAGCCGCCGCCCGCGCATGCGATAATCGTATCAGGCTTTACGCTGTATTTATCAAGAGCCGTTTTCGTTTCAAGTCCTATTATGGATTGATGCAATAATACTTGATTGAATACGCTACCTAAAACGTAACGGTAACCCTCGGAAGATAAGGCAACTTCCACGGCTTCGCTGATTGCGCAACCGAGCGAGCCGGTTGTACCCGGAAAGTCTTGTAAAATCTTTTTTCCTATGTTCGTCGTTGTGGAAGGTGAGGGGGTAACGTTAGCGCCGTAAGTTCTCATCACTTCTCTGCGGAAAGGTTTTTGTTGGTAAGAACATTTTACCATATACACTTTGCAGTCAAGACCAAAGTAAGAACAAGCCATAGAGAGTGCCGTACCCCATTGACCGGCCCCCGTTTCGGTAGTAACACCTTTTAAGCCTTGTTTTTTAGCGTAATATGCTTGCGCGATTGCAGAGTTTAATTTGTGTGAACCCGAAGTATTGTTGCCTTCAAACTTATAATAAATTTTTGCAGGTGTTTTAAGGGCTTTTTCTAAGCAATACGCACGAACGAGGGGCGCGGGACGATACATTTTATAGAACTGTCTTATTTCTTCTGGAATATCGATATATGGCGTAGTTTCGTCAAGTTCTTGTTGTACCAATTCCCCACAAAAAATTTCCGATAATTCTTCTTTTGTCATTGGTTTGAGTGTATCGGAATTGAGAAGAGGGGCAGGTTTTTTATTCATAAAAGCCCGAAGATTTAACCATTGTTTAGGAAGTTCGTTTTCAGAAAGATAAATTTTATAAGGTATTTCTTTTTTCATAATTTTAATTCTCCTTTTGATATATAGTATTGATTGAAAAGTGGTAAAAGAAACGGTTATTTAATTTTGTTTGCGGGAAACTCCCGCCACCTGAAAACGATTTTTGGATTCATAGTTCAATCTCCTTATAAACAAAAAATCCCGAAGAACAGAAAAATCTATTCTTCGGGACGATAACCAATATTACCGTGGTGCCACCCAAATTGACTTATAATAAAATAAGCCCGCTTATATCACGTACCATCATACGCTCTGCCTTTTTACGGGTGCAGTTCCCGTCGATTGCTACTTGCGAAAAATCGCTTTCGTTCGCCCTTAGGAGTCCATTCAGTCTTATTCTTAACGTTGCAATCACACCATCTGCAACTCTCTGAAGATAAGTTTATAAAACTTACTTACTCTCCGTCAACGGTTTGATATTCAGTTTAGTTTATTGTACTACTATGTTTATGGTTTGTCAAGCGTTTAAAAATATTTTTTTGAATATTTATAAATTCGTTAGATAAAAAATTTAATTACAAAATTATGAATTGCTTTCAAAAAAGTTTTCAATTTATTATTGACAAGAGTTGATTTTTGCGTTATAATAATAGATGTCATTATGGCTTGCATTGAAAGAATGTCTATTTTGGAACATTTCCTGAACCTGTCAAGGCGTTTAGAAGCCGTAGACGTGAAAGACCTTGAAAGTTTTTGAAGGGAAAAAAGAGAACGTGAGGTTATAAAAAGGAGGAGTTTTTTATGTTTGTCAATTACGCGCATAGAGGGGCGTCAGCTTATCGACCGGAGAATACGTTAATTTCTTTTCGATACGGTGTAGAATTAGGGGCAAACGGAATAGAGCTTGATTTGCAACAAACCAAAGACGGAAAGATTGTTATTTTTCATGACGATACTATTGATAAAAAATGCAACGGTACGGGAAAGATTATTGATTATACGTATGAAGAATTGTATAATATGGATTTTGGTTTTTGGAAAGGCGAAGAGTTTCGTGGGACAAAAATTTGTCTTTTTGAAGATTTTGCAAGAGAATTTTTAGAAAAAGATTTGACTTTTGCTATTGAAATTAAATCGGAGGATATTGAAAAAAAAGCGTTAGATATTATTTATAAATATAAAAAACACGATAATATTTATATAACCTCATTTAAAATAGGAATTCTTGAAAAGGTGCGGTTGTTAGATAAAGAAATAAAACTCTCGTGGTTGATAGACGAGCCGATAAACAGGGAAAATATAAACAAGCTATTGTCTATTCAGGGAAATCAAATTGCGCCGAGCGCAAAAAATGTAACGTATGAAGGCATTGAGCTGGCAAGGAAGAATGGGCTTGGAGTTCGACTTTGGGGAATAGAAAACGAAGAGATTATGCGTAAGGCATATCCGCTTGCCCCCGAAGGTATGACGGTTAATTTCCCGGATAAATTAAAAGAACTGCTTGGTAAAATGAACTCTAAAACACTTTGAATTTCAATGAAGAAGTGCCTGTACGAGGACTGTTATTCTATGAATGAAAGAAAAAAGTAGGAACGCAACAGCGTACCTGCTTTTTTATTCGTTAAAAGACCGTAGAAGGGTTACAATAGAAAAAATATTTCTGTAAAATAAAAATATTCTATTGACATTTTAGTACTTTGAGAGTATAATAATGATGAATAACCCTATGGGGATATTTTAATACTATATAATAAATTAAAGCCAAAAAGGAGGCAAAATCATGAAAAAACGGCTGATTTTTCTGTTGACGCTGGCAATGAGCGCAAGCTTTTCGTTGGGAATGGCGGCGTGCGGCGGCAAGAAAAGCCCGTCTTCTGACAGCTTGTCATCACAGACGTCCTCGTCAACGACGTCCTCGACCGAAAGCTCGTCAAGCACAGGCAAAAGAACGCACACGTTGTCGTTTGAAACGAGCGGTAGCGCGGTGGAAAGCGTAACGGTAGAGGAGGGTGAAACGATCGAGCTTTCGCAATACACTTCCACGAAAGAAGGCGCAGAGTTTGTCGGTTGGATATACGGCGGCTGTGATTTACTTTCGGAAATCACGTTGGAACGTGATATGGAGCTGACGGCGGTATTCACGGGCGACGTAATCAACGCAGGCAACAACGTTTATTTTGGTAAGTACCCGCAACAGCGCGTAAAAGACGAGGCATTAATTGCTAAGTTAGAAGCGGAAGCAAAGCGCAATCAAAACCCCGCAAAGGTAACCTATGAAGGCAAGGAATACATACGGAAAGGCTCGCCGTATAGAGGCGTTTTTGCGGACGGTACGAAAATGGAGGGCCACTACTATTTCGAGCTGCAACCCCTGCTTTGGACGAGGGTAAGCGGCACACCCAACGAAGGTGTTTCGACGTGGACGACGTGGCAGGTAATCGACGCGACGACCTACTACGACGGCAGTAGCGAATCGTTCTCGCATTACTACGAAACGGAATATTGCGAATTTGCGCACATGGATTTCATATACGAAACGGACTATTTCTCGTTAGAGGAGCGCGAGTTAATGGTATCTACGGAAACGGACGATTTCAAGTATTCCGTTGTGTACGTAACCGCTCCCTCGTATAGTGCCGATTACATAAGCTACACCGATTACGCGGCAACGCAGGAAGTGGCGAAATATAAGATAGAAGGAAACAGCTTTTATGATGCGGTGTATTGGCTGTATAACGAGAGCTTAGATTCGGGCGACAAATTAAAAGTATCGAACGGCGGCAAATGGAACGGCAAGGCGGATTGCGACGAGCTTATGGGATTCCGTCCCGTGATCAAGCTCGATTTAAGACCTTCGACCACCTTGACGTTTGAAACGAACGGCGGTGATGCAATGGAAAGCAAGGCGTACAAGGTAGGCGATTTTCTGCCCACTACGACGAAAAATGGCTACGAGTTTGCGGGCTGGTATTTGGACGCAGACTTAACGGAATTTATCGACAGAGTTCCCGCAGAGGCAATGAAACTCTACGCGAAATGGAGACCTAAAAGCCATAACATCACTTATGAATTAAATGCGTATTACGGCACGGACAACGCTCCTGCCGCAGACAATCACGCAGACAATCCCGCAACGTATACGATAGAGGACGACGTTGTTCTCAAAGCTCCGACGGCGAAAGCGGGCACGCCTTATCTGTACTACACGTTCGGCGGTTGGTATAAAGACGAGGACTTGACGCAAAAGGTTGAAAACGTGAGCGCGCTTGGCGGCGACGAGGTAACGCTGTACGCCAAGTGGACAATGACCGATTATACGATTACGTATATGCTTAACGGCGGCACGAACCATGCGGAGAACCCTGCGACGATCAACTATGCTTCGGAGCGGTTCACACTCAAAGACCCGACGAAAGCAGGGTACGACTTTGAGGGTTGGTATTTAAACAGCGAGTTTACTGCGAAAATCACGTGGCTTGAACCGGGTCAACACCCGTTCTATACGGGTAACGTTGTCGGCGAAGTGACGCTGTACGCATTGTTTGAAGAAATCTACGAACGCACGGAGGGCGACGTAACCTACCGCATCAAGGACGACGTGGTAACGGTTGTGGCGCTTGCCGACCCGACGAAAACGAGCGCGGTGATCCCCGCGACGGTAGAGGGCAAGACGGTGAATGCGATTGCGGCAAGTACGTTTGCCAACGCCGCAGCCGTAACGGATATCACGTTCGATTGCAGCGTGGACGTAATCGAAACGCTCACGAGCGAACATTTTACGGACTTGACGAATTTGCAAAACGTCGTTGCAGCCACGAACGCGATTGCGAAAGTCGTAAAACACTTGCCGAATAAGACGCTCAAAACTTGGACGGTAACGGACGCAACGTTCAGCGGCTGGGATATAACGAACTGCACGGTTGAAAAAATCGTGCTTGGCGACAAGGTTGAGAAGATTTCTGGCGGCGCGTTCAATAAGCTTGTCGGCGTGAAAGAAATTTATATTGGTAAAGACGTTGTGATGAGCGCAACCAACGCATATTTGACAACGTCCAGCGCGTCGAGCGAGCTTGCGTTTGAAACGTTGACTATTCCCGATTCCTCGTTTTTAAGTAAATTTTATTCTTCGACGCATACGGCAAACCTTAAAGACCTGACCATTCTCGGCGGTGCGTTCAGTAACGCAAAATCGAGCGTAGAAAAAATCACGCTCGGCGCAGACGTTACGGCGGGTAGCTATTCTTTCCTTGCAAATCTTTCCAATTTGGAGGAGATTGTGGTGGATAGCGCAAACACGGTGTTCTCGATCGTGGACGACGCGCTCGTGGAAAGCGGCAACAAGCTCGTATATCTTTTCAGCGGTAACATTCCCGCCTGCGTGACGGAAATTGCGGCTTACGCGTCGGCGAAGTCGATTACCGAGCTTGTTATTCCCGAAGGCGTAACGAAGATCGGCGAAGGCGCGTTCAGCGGCAATACTACGCTTGTCAAATTGAGCCTTCCCGCAAGCTTGACGAGTTTGAACACAAAGGCGTTCAGCAATTCCGTCAAAACGCTTGACGTGGCTTGCGACTTAGACTTTTACGGCAGCAAATTGGCGGGCGGCGTGGAAACGTTGACGGTAACGGCGAAATCGGTGGACTCTTTTTCCGATTGGTATACATTAAAAACGGCGAACCTCGTCGGTGTGGAAATAATCGGTAAAGGAGCGTTCAGTAATTGTTCCGCTCTCGAAAGCGTGAGTATGCCCGCTTTAAAGACGGGTGATAAAGAAGTATTCACGCGTTGTAAAAACTTGAAAACGGTTACGCTCGGCGAAAACTTCACGGCAATTCCCGATTATATGTTCAGCTACGAATGGGGTTCGTCTTATCCGAACTATCTTTTGTCCTCCCTTCAAACAATCAATTTGAACTACGTAAAAACGATTGGCAACAATGCGTTCAACGGCTGTACAAGTTTGAACGTAACGCTTGGCGACAACGTGCAATCTATCGGTTACTATGCGTTTAAAGATTGCGCAATTACGGGCGATTTGAACTTGCCCGCAAGCTTGACGAAGATCGGCTCGGATGCGTTCTACGGCTGTACGGGTATTACGGCGGTCAAATACGCAGGTACGCTTGCGCAATGGGAGGCAGTCATGAATAACGGCTTTATCACGCATGCGGTAGATTACTATTGCAACGGGGAGAAAGTTACCGATTATTCTCCCTCGGGCGACGTCGGCAATTATATCTTTGCATATAACAAAGCGTTGGAAAGCGTTGATTTGACGAGCGCGAAAGCAATTGGATCGGGCGCATTCAGAAGTTGTGCGAACTTGGAGGAAGTGACGGGCGCGAGCGCATTGGAAACGATAGGAGATTATGCGTTTTATGGATGTGCCAAACTCCCTGCGACGGTACTTGCGGCGGCAACGAAAGTAACGACGATCGGTCGGTATGCGTTCTCTGAATGTACGGGCATGACGGGTGTTATGGAATTGAATGAGGGCTTGACGAGCTTGGGCAGTTATGCGTTCTTCGGCTGTACGGGTATTACGAAAGTCGTGTTCCCTTCAACGCTGGTTTATCTGGGCGACAGAACGTTTAAAGATACAGGTTTGGTGGAAGTTGTGATAAACACCAACAAACTTGATTCGGGCGACGGCACGGGCGATTATTGGTACGAGGGCTTGCAGGTAGAAACGATTACCGTAAAAGTGCAACCCAAAGACACGAACGACAACGCAATTCGTCTTGAGGGCCATGGTTGGGGCTTGCTGGCAAATGTTAAGACGCTGAAACTCACGGGCGATTGTCCCACGCTGTATTACGGCGCGCAAAGCTTGTCCAAGCTTGAAACGTTGATTTTGGACGAGGGCATTAAATCAATTGGTATGTACAGTTTGACCAATTTGACGAACTTAAAGACGCTCGTTGTTAAAGCGGACGTGAAGGAATTTGCTTGTAATAAGATGGGTAGCTTCGCGAATATCACGACGATTGAGAACCTGTATAGTAATGCGGTGGTTTACACGGGCATCACCACGCAGGCGAACGGCGGTATTACGGTTACGAACCACTACACCGTTGATCAATGGACGGGTATGTAACCCTGCCTAAAACAAACGCAAAGCGGCTTGCCGAATAGGCAAGCCGTTGTTGTTTTACCATACAAAAGCATGGTTTGAGAATTGTGCCTTGTTTGGGCATGGCAGTTTGCGCCACGGTTGGAGTGCTATGCCCGTGTATTACTTTCATATTTTAAAAGACAAATTATAAAACAAAAATCTGTGCAGCGGTATATGATTTTTATCCAAGAATTGCAACTGTTTTTATAAAAAACAGTTGCAATTCTTATTACGCTATGATACAATGAATAAGAACAGATAGGTAAAAGTATACTTCCAAACGGGGGTATACCGTTTTTGGGTATAAAGAAACCATTGGAGAACGGTATGGATAAAAGAAGGAATTTCAAAAAAGTGGCGGTAATTTCCGTTGTATGCGCGGCGTTGTTGGGCGTGGGCGGCGGCTTACTTGTAAGGGAGAGTAAGCTGAATGCTTTGCAACGCGAAGCAATGGAAGCTTTGGCGCAGTTAGAGGGCAAATACGACGAGAAGAGTATCGTCCTTGCAAGTACTACGGCGCAAGAGGCGAAGGCGATTGCAACAAAACTCAACGCAAAGCTGCGCCTTACGGCGGACGGCAGTTTTGCTACGCTCACGTTGACGGACGGGCGCACGATTGAGGACGTGTATGAAACGAGGGCGTATCGGGAACTGCTTGCGGATTTTTCTCCTGATTATAAAACGTCCGTTGCCGAGTTGCAAGACGGGAAACCGTCGTGGCAGCCGAGCGCGCCCAATTATACCGTTACCGATACGGCGTTTGTCTCGCAGGAATATTTGAACTACGTACATATCGGCGACGCTTGGAGTACGAACAAGGGTAGCTACGCCACCGTCGCCGTTATCGATACGGGTATCGACACGGATCACTCGGAGTTTGCGTCGAGAATCAGTTCCTATTCTTACAACGCAACGGAAGATAAAATTGTCAGGGATTACAAGGTGGACGGCGGGTACGATTGGTCGCTGATTGAAGATGAACACGGCCATGGTACTGCCGTAGCGGGCGTTATTTCTGCCGCTATGAACGGTGAAGGTACAGTCGGTATCGCCCCGAATGCGCAGTTGCTCGTTATCAAAGCGGAATGTGACGAAGACGGCACTTTTGCAAGAACGTCCGATTTGGTGTTCGGTTTATACTATGCCGTGGAACGGGGTGTTTCCGTTGTCAATATGTCTTTCGGTGGGTATGGCGATAATTTGTATGCCGACGCAGCGTTATTGGCAAAGAACAGCGGCGTGGTTTGCGTGGCTTCCGCAGGAAACGCGCCGACGGCAAATCATAGCTATCCCGCGGCAGACGAGAATGTGCTTGGCGTGGGCGCGCTGAAAGAAAACAGCTTCGAGCTTGCCGAGTATTCCGCATACGGCGAAAATACCGACTTGGTTGCGCCGGGTACGGTATACACAACGAAAATGGGCGGCGGGTACGCCTCGCAAACGGGTACGTCGTTTGCCGCTCCGATTGTTGCGGGCGCGGCGGCGTTGCGGTTTGTCAACCGCTTCGTCAACGGTGATTTCGTGCAAGAGGAACTGCTGATCTCTGCATACGACTTGGGCGAAACGGGCAAGGATCTTTACTACGGCTATGGGGTAGTGGATATACATACGCTTATTTGTGAACCTCGCTACACCGTCACGTTCGATATGATGACGGCAGAACTTGAAAACGAAACGAGAAAGGTTGCCGCAAACCGTTCTTTGCAGGAATATCCCGAACCGACGAAGCTGTATAGCGTATTTACGGGTTGGTATTACGACGCTTATTGTACGCAACGGGTGAACGCAAGCGAAATATTTACGGGCGACGCAACCTTGTACGCAGGGTGGGAAAACGAGAGCGTGGTGGACGGCGAATATCTTTTCTCTTATAGAGTGCTTGCCGACGCAACGGTGGAAATTACGGGCTATAACGGAAAACGTACGGCTATCGTTATTCCCGAATTGATCGACGGAAAAAAAGTTACTTCCATTGCCGACGGAGCGTTTAAAAAGAGTAAGTACAGACGTGTGACGTTGCCCGATACCTTGACACGAATCGGCAAAGAAGCGTTTGCGCAATGTTGGTATTTATATTCGATACGTATTCCCAATAACGTAACGGAGCTTGGCGTAGGCGCATTTGCTGATACGCCGAGTTTGCGCGAGCTTACCTTTGGGGAGGCGAGCAAGCTGACGGAAATTCCGTCGGAGGTATTTAAAGGCAGCGGCGTGCGCTCGCTTACTTTGCCTGCAAGCGTGCGTACCGTAGGTGGTAACGCCTTTCTCAATGCCGCTCGGCTGTCTAAATTAGAAATTCCGCAAACGGGCGAATTGGAACGGATTGGCAGTTCTGCTTTCTTTGGAACGTCTTTGCAGGAGGTTTCGTTGCCGCAAAGTTTGCGGGTTATAGAGCAGAATGCGTTTCAAAATACGTCGCTTTCTGCCGTACGTTTTGCGGAAAACGGCTTGCTTGCGGAGATTGGCGGCGGCGTATTCCAAAACACGAAGCTTGTTTCCGTGACGTTACCTGCTTCTTTAAAGGCGTTGGGCGCAGATGCGTTCTATAAAGTAAGGTCGTTGCGCGAAATTCGCGTTGCGGAGGGAAACACCGTATTCCGCGCGAAAGACGGGATACTCTACGATTATACGGGGCGCACGTTGCTTTTATATCCTGCGGGTAAAACGGCAGATACATATACCGTTTCCGCGGAGGTAACGCAAATCAGCGCGTACGCGTTTGCTTTTGCGGACGTGAAAAACGTCGTACTTTCGGGTGTGGAACGGATCGGCGCGTATGCGTTTGCGTATGCCAAATTGGAAAAAGCGGACGTCCCCGACACCGTCACCGCGCTCGGCGAGGGTGCGTTCGGGTATTCCGCGATACAATCGGTAGAACTTGGAACAGGCGTTACCGCTCTTACTTCGTTGGAGTTTTTCGGTTGCGAAGATTTAAAAACGTTGGAAATTCCCGCTCACGTGGTATTGATAGGCGGGGCGGCGTTTGCCAATACGGGGCTTACGGAGGTTACGTTTGCAACGGATTCGGAGCTTGTTTCCATTACGGGCGGCGCTTTTGCGGGGAATACGGCGTTGCAATCGATAGAGATTCCTGCTTCCGTGGTCACGATAGGCGGAAAGGCTTTCAGCGAAATAGAGGTGCTGTTTAACGGCGAAAAGATCTTTACGGAAAATACCGATTTGTATTGGGTACAATTCGCGGAGAATGCCCACCTGCAAGAAATTGGCGCAAACGCGTTTTTGGGAAATAAGAATTTGCAGACCCTTTACTTACCGCATAGCGTGAAAAAGATCGGTGCAAAAGCGTTTTTGGGTAGTGGATTGATTTACGTGGAATTGTCCAACGATTTGCAAGAAATCGGCGCGGAGGCTTTCAAAGGTAGTGCTTTAAATTATGTGCAATTCCCCAATTTGTTGCAAATAATCGGCGAAAACGCCTTTTCGCGGACGGCGCTTTCTTCCGTCACGTTGCCTGCAAGTTTAACGAGCCTTGGAAACGGGGCATTTGGGCATATTGAAACGTTGAGCGCGATCGACGTGGAATACGGCAATACCGTGTACGCCTCGGAAGAGGGGGTACTGTTCAATGCAGACAAGACGTTGCTTGTGCAATACCCTATGGGCAGAGAGGCAACAGAATATTATATTATAGACAGCGTAACGGATATACAAAAGGGCGCATTCGACGGCGTAGCGCTTCAAATACTCGGTTTGCCCGCAAGTATGACGGTTATTCCAGACGGATATTTTCAAGAATATGCCGTGCGAGAATTTGTCCTTGCGGAGGGCACGAAAACGATTGGGGATTATGCCTTTGCTTCCAATTGGGCAATGGAGAAAATAACCATTCCCGACAGCGTGACGGAGATAGGCACAGGGGCGTTCTACGATTGTAGAAATATGGAAACGGTGGCGTTTGGCGATAATTCGCAACTCAAACGTTTCAGCTCGTACGTATTTGAAGGTACGGGGCTTTTGTCCATACGTGTACCCAAAAATATTTCAAGTATTGCCACGTATGCATTTTATAATTGTACCAAGCTTACGGAGATTACATTTGCGGCAGGCAGCCGTTTGGAGAGCGTAACGGCGGGCAATTTTGCGGGTTGCAACCAATTAACCTCCGTTGTTTTTGAGTCGGACAGCGCCCTGAAAACGGTGGGCGCGCAAGCATTTACGGGTATGGCGAAGTTGACAACGGTTGATTTCGGCGGCGCAACGGTGGAAGAAGTGGGCGCGTTTGCATTCCGCGGTTGCGATTCGCTTACGAACCTTACGCTTTCCGACGAGTTGCGTTCTATCGGTCGGTTTGCGTTTGCATTTGCCCGTTCTCTTACAAGGCTGGATATTCCCGCAGGGATAGAAAACGTTGGTGAGTTTGCGTTCTACGGTTGTGGAAACTTGACGGTATATTTCAAGGGCGATACGTTGCCCGATTCCCTTGGCGCGTATTGGGACGAGGGATTTAAAGGCTACTACGTGGGCGTGGAAGAAGTACTTACTGCGGGCGATTACGAATACGCCAAGCTCAAGGGCGGCGGGATAGCGATCGTCCGTTACAACGGCGCAGAAACGGCGCTGGATTTGACGGCGTTACCGTTGGAGGGAACGGTAACGTCGATTGGCGCATATGCGTTCTACGGCTCTGCGGTGGAACGGATTATTCTGCCGCAAACGCTGACAAGCATACAGGCGTATGCCTTTGCATACTCCGCGTTGCAGTCGGTGGAAATTCCCGCTTCGGTACGCTTTATCGGCAACGCCGCATTTAGCGGGTCTGCATTAAAAGAGCTTGTGTTTGCGGCGGACAGCGAGTTGACGAGAATAGAACGGTATGCGTTTGCCAACTGTACCGATTTGCAAGACGCGGCATTGCCACAAACGCTTGCAGAACTTGGTGCGTTCGCATTCTGGAAGAGTGGTTTGCAAACGGTAACGTTTGCGGAAAACGGCGCGTTGACGCATATCGCGGAGAGTGCGTTTGCCGCAACTAAGTTGCATAGCGTAACACTCCCGAAAGAGATTGTGGAGGTAGGGTATAATGCATTCCGTGATAATCTTGCTCTGCAAAGTATTACCCTCGATTGTACGAGTTTACAGCTTCGGGAAAACGCTTTCTATAACAGCGGACTTACCGCATTGCGGATTTCTTCGGGCGTAGAGCTGATCGGCGAATACGTCTTTACGGGTATCACGTCCTTGACGGCAATCGAAGTGGACGACGATAACGCATACTACGCTTCCAAAGACGGTATTTTATATGATAAGAGCAAGAAAAAGCTGTTGTTTGCCCCTGCGGGCAGAACTGCGCCGATCGTGATTGCCCGAACGGTAGAAAGCCTTGGCAACGGCGCGTTTGAAAATTCCATGGCGAGCGATATATCCTTTGAAAGCGGCAGCCGTGTGTATTCTATCGGCGCGCGGACGTTCTACGGCGTTAAGAATATAAAAGAAATCACGTTGCCCAAGAGCGTGGTTGCCATAGAATATTACGCGTTTGCAATGAACGAAAGTTTAGAGCGGGTGTACTTTGAGGCTGGTAGCCGTTTGGATGCTATTTACGAGGGCGTATTCTACGGTTGTGAAAAACTGCGTGAAATCCGTTTGCCCAATGCCGTAGCGGAAATTTCGCCTTACGCGTTCTATGGCTGTTCGTCCTTGGAAACGTTGCCGCTTGAAAGCACGGAAAGCGTTTACGCTATCGGTGATTATGCGTTTGCGCATACGGGATTGACGGAATTTACGATCACGGACGAGGTGCGGGAAATCGGCGAATATGCATTTGAGGGGACGGGTTTAAAAGAGTTCGTCGTGCCGTCGGCGCGGGCGGCGGATATTACGATCGGTTTCGGCGCGCTTGCAGGCTGTAACGAAATCGAACGGCTCAGCGTACCGTTCTTGGGGAAAAGCCTGTATAGAGGGGAAGGAGATTGGCTGGGTTACATTTTCGGCGCGGCAGGGTATGCCACGCAAGAGTATTATATCCCCGCAAGTTTGACGAGCGTAACGATTGGTGAGGGGTTGGAATTTCTTTCCGAGTATGCGTTTAACGGCGTTACGAGTTTGCAAGAGGTATATCTGCCCCAATCGTTGCGGAGCATCGGAGGATTTTATAAGCTGTTTGACGGTTGCGACAATTTGGAAAAGATTGTTGTGGCGGAGGGGAACGGATTTTACGCAAGTATGGACGGCGTGTTGTACGAGTTAAGTACACCCCGTATATTGGCTGTTCCGAAAAAGGTAACGTCCGTTCGGATTTTGGATGGTGTGCAAGAAATCGAGAACTCTGCGTTTCAAGATTGCACGTTGCTTACTATGGTAAATATGCCCGATAGCGTGACAACGATTAGGGAAGAGGCGTTTTACGGTTGTACCGCTCTTACGCAGGTTACTTTCTCGCAGGGGTTGACGATTATTGGCAACTATGCCTTTTACGGTTGCGCCGCTCTTACGCAGGTTGCGTTCCCGCAGGGTTTGACGGGCATTGGCGACCATGCGTTTAGCCGTTCTGCGATTGAAGAAATCTGTTTGCCCGAAAGTGCAACTTCCGTTTCGGAATACGCATTTACGCAATGTGGCAACGTGACGAGGATAGAGGTCGGTTCGGGCGTAGAAAGTATTGTAAGTTGGTGTACGGATAAAGTAAAAACGATTGTCGTTGCCGAGGAAAATCCGTATATACTTGCGCGCGATCATATATTATATTCCAAAACGCAAAAGAGAATGTTGCGTACGTTTGGCGAACTTGTCGGGAAAGTTGTCCTTTGGGAGGGATTGGAAACGCTCAGCGATACTATGCTTCGAGATGAAACGGGGATTACCGAGATCGTGATAAACGAGGGGATTGCCTCTATTCCATATAGAACGTTTGGCGGTTGTACCTCGTTGCAGGCCGTAACGCTTCCAAGCACGCTCAAAGCAATAGACGTATATGCGTTCTATGAATGCGCTTCGCTTACGAAAATCGTCATTCCCGAGGGCGTTACGTCGATTGGAAACGAGGCGTTTTACGGTTGTACTTCTTTGCAGGAAGTAACGTTGCCCAAATCTCTTGAAAGCATAGGGGAGTATGCGTTTGCGTATTGTGCAAAACTTACAAAGATAACGTTGCATGAGGGCTTGCAGAGTGTTGCTATGGGCGCGTTTGCGGATACGGGACTTACCGAACTTGTACTTCCCGACAGCGTAACGTACTTTAACGGTTATCACTACACAACGTTGCAATCGTTAAAGATCGGTAAAGGGATTACTGCGTTGCCGTATGACGCAATTTCCTACATGAGCGAATTGACTTCGTTGGAGATTTATAATCCTACCGCATTGATCGGCGTCGATACTTCGTGGTTGCGGAATGCGACGGTGTACAGCCAAGGCGCGCCGCTTAGTATAATAGAAGTGCCTAAGGAAATGACCGAGGTCGAATTGGGGCAGATGTTCTACGACATTTCCAGCCTTAAAGGCTTAAAATTGCATAGCGGCGTAACGAAAATCACGCAGAGAAACTCCACTATACAAGACGTATATATTACGGACGTAGACGCATATTGCGAGATTGAATTTTCTTCTTGGGACTTCCAAAATCTGTACGTCAACGACGAGCTTTTGACGGAGCTTACCGTGACCAAGGCGACGAGTATTAAAGCGTATGCGTTTAAAGGATGTACGACGTTGCAAACGGTCACGCTTACAAACGGCGTGCAATCGGTTGGAGAATATGCGTTTTTAGGCTGTTCGTCATTGCAAACGGTCACGCTTGCAAATAGCGTGCAATCGGTTGGAGAATATGCGTTTGAAGGGTGTTCGTCGTTGCAAACGCTCACGTTGCCTGATAACTTGCAAACCATTGGATATCGTGCTTTTTCCGGGTGTTCGTCGTTGCAAACGCTTGCGTTGCCTGATAGTGTGCAAACTATCGGAAGTTATGCTTTTTACGCTTGTACGGCGTTGCAAACGCTCACGCTTTCGAGCGGATTGACGGAAATAGAGGCTTCTGTATTCTCGCAATGCCGTTCTCTTGCAGAGGTCGTTATTCCCGAGGGTGTAACGAAAATAGGGAACGGTGCGTTTGGTCTTTGCGCCGCTTTGCAAACGGTGACGTTGCCCACTACGTTGGAGGAAATAAACAGCAGTGCATTCTCGTCGAATATGGAAGGCGTTGTATATAATTATAGTGATTTGCCGCTTCGGGTATGTAACGGCGACGCGGGTACGTATCTCGCCGTTCCCGAAATTATCGATAAGGACGGAAACCGTTTCTATTGTGGCGATAGGTACGAGTATTATATCCGTACGTCGGACGGATTTGTCTTTTACAGGCGATATGCAGGGTATTGGGGCGGCGCAGACGATCCGTACCGTTATAGCTCTTATATGGGAGAAGCGTACCGCGTAACGTTGCCCACAACGCTGTTGGGCGAAGCGATTTCCTACGAGTATTCGCTTAGCGGTATACGGGAGTTGTTTATACCCAAAGATTTCACTTCGTTTACGTTTTACCAATTCGATAATAATTTGGAAAATGTCGTCGTGGAGGAAGGACATTCCGATTATTTCGTTTACGACGGCGTGCTGTACAGCAAGACGACGAATACCGTCGTCCTTGTACCGCAAATGCTTTCGGGCGTGGTGCGTATACCCGAGGGCGTGGAAACGTTGGGCGCGGAAAATACAAACGCTTGTTTTTATAATCGAAAATATATCCAAGAGATTGTTCTTTCTGACAGCGTAAAGGAGATTGTAGGCAATACTGCGGGGAAAATGCTGTATGCGTTTGAGGGGTGTACCGCCTTACAAAAAATCACGTTGGGCGAAAACTTGGCGTTTATTGCCGATAATACATTTGCTAATTGCAAGCAGTTGGAACATATTTTCAATCGAAGTTCGCTTGTGTTGACGATCGGCGGCATGGACAACGGCGGCGTGGCGCAGTATGCCAAGCTGGTGTTGGATAAAGACGGCAACACCGTGTACGTTGCCGAGGACGGGTATCAAACGATCGATACGGCGGACGGTTTCCGTTTTGTAAAGGAAAACGGCGAATACCGTTTGATCGCATACCTGGGTACGTCGGACACGGTAAACTTGCCCGCTACAATCGAAGGTAGCACATATAGTTTGTACCGCGTGAGGGGCGGCAAGCATTACGTTTTCCCCGATTCGTTTACAGAGGTTTCGTATGAGGCGTTTTATGAAAACAGTGTTTTGCAAACCGTAACGCTTGGGGCGGGTATCAAGATTATTGACGCAGCGGCATTTCAATATTGCCGTTCGCTTACCAAGGTTGTTTTGCCCGAAGGCTTGACGGATATCTACGAAGCTGCGTTTTTTGACTGTACCGCCCTTACGGAAATAGAGCTTCCGGAAAGTTTGACGTGTCTCAATTTAGCTGCATTTAGCGGTTGCACGGGGTTGAAGAAAATTGTTTTGCCGAGCGGCTTGACGGATATAGGAAATGAAGCGTTCCGCCATTGTACGGGTTTGACGGAAATTATTTTGCCGAGCGGTGTGACGAGCATAGGTAGTGAAGCATTCCGCGATTGCACGGGCTTGACGGAAATTATTTTGCCGAGCGGCTTGACGAGCATAGGTAGCGGAGCGTTCAACAGTTGCGCGGGTTTGACGGAAATTGTACTTCCCGACAGCGTAACGCGGGTGGGAAACAATGCGTTTAGCGGGTGTTCGCTCTTGACAAAAATACATATCGGCAAAGGATTGACGGATGCAAGCGCATTGATTGTAAGCACTTTGCGGGAGCTTACCGTTTCCCCTGAAAATGAAGCGTTTTTCGCTTTGGATAACGTATTGTATACAAGAGAAAGCAAAGAAATTTTGTTCGTGCCCAAGGGTATTGCGGGTACGCTGACCATTTGGGCGGAAGCGGTTGCCATAGGACAGAGGGCGTTTTACGAATGTACGGCGATAGAAAAAGTACTTTTCCCGCAGGGCTTGAAAACGATCGGCGCGCAAGCGTTTTACGGTTGTAGCGCGCTGACGGGGGTGGTATTCCCCGAGGGTTTGGAAAGCATTGGCGAGGGCGCGTTTTACGGTTGTAGTACGCTGACGGGGGTGGTATTCCCCGAGGGCTTGGAAAGCATTGGCGAGGAAGCGTTTAGTGGTTGCTTGTCGCTTACGGAGCTTGCGCTTCCTAAGGCGCATACCCTTGTGGCACAGGGCGCGTTTAGAGAATGTAGCGCATTGACAAAAATCACGCTGCCCGACGCGTTGACGGAAATTCAAGCGTACGCGTTTTTCGGTTGTAGCGCGCTTACGGAGCTTGTTTTACCCGAAAGTGTGACGAAAATTGGAGTTTATGCCTTTGGCGGTTGCGGCGCGCTGACGGAAATTGCGTTGCCGAACAATCTGACGGAACTTAGCGTGGGTGTGTTCAAGGATTGTACTGCCTTGCAGAAAATTGAATTGCCGAGCGGTATGACAAGTATCGGTAATTACACGTTCACAAACTGTTCGTCGCTTGCGGAAATTGCGTTGCCTGAAAATCTGACGAGCCTTGGCAGCGACGTGTTCAAGGATTGCGCGGCTTTGACGGAGCTTACCATTCCCGACGGCGTACCGACAATAGGCAGTTATTTATTCAACGGCTGTTTAAGCTTGAAAACCCTTACGCTTGGTGCAAGCGTGGGCGGGGAAATCGGCTGGGGCGCATTTTGGAGTACGCCTGTATTGGAGCGGGTAGAGGTTTCCTCGGAAAACGCTTCTTTGGTGGGCGTAGACGGTATCGTATACGATAAAACGACCAAAATGGTGTGGCTTGTGCCGAGCCTTATGCAGGGTACGGTCACGCTTTGGTCGGAGATGCAGGGATTTGCTAGCGGTAATGCTTCGTTCGACACGTCGAAAATTGAAAAATTTGAGATTGCTGAAAGCAACGAGGCGTATTACACGTATAGCGGCGTATTGTATAACAAGGCGGATATGACGGTTTGTGCGGTTCCCGGGTTGCTTTCGGGTACGGTGCATATTCCCGTAGGCGTGACCAATGTGACTGGATTTGGAAGTCGGAAATTGATTACGGAAATCATTTTCCCCGAGGGGGTGCAGACAGTCGGCTCGTTGAGTGGCTGTACTTCGTTGAAGGGGCTGACGATACCCGAAGGCGTGACGAGTATCGGCGCGTTGAATGACTGTACTTCGTTGGAAAGTATTACCATACCGAAAAGCGTAACGAGTATCGGTTCTTTATACGGGCTTTCCAATTTGCGTTCGGTATATAATTACAGCGATATTTCGATTTCGATTGACTTGTGCGGCGATACGAATAAGCCTATGTATCTTTCGGATAAGGTCGGCGAGGTTTGGCGATACGAGAACGGTTTGACTTTTGAAAGAACGGCAGACGGCTTCCTGTTTGAAAAGCGGAGCGGGTACAACTATGCGCGGAATTTGATAGGCTACGAGGGGGATTTGAAAGAACTTGTGTTGCCTGAAAATCACCGCGGAGCAACGTATTCTGTTTGGTTGAAGGAGGGAAAAATCGGCGACGTACAAAAACTCACCGTTCTGAGCGGCATTTCGGTTGAGGATCTTCGTGCGTGTACCGCTTTGCAAGAGATAGTCTTGTTGGAAGGGCTTACAGAAATTCGTCCCTATCTGTTTGACGGGTTGACGGCTTTGAAAAAGGTGACGTTGCCCGAAGGGATTACTGCTATCGGTTCGTGCGCATTTAGAAACTGTACGAGTTTGACGGAGATTTCCTTGCCTACAAGCCTTATTTCTATTGACCAATGGGCGTTTTACGGGTGTACGGGATTGACGGAGCTTGCCTTGCCTGCAAATATAACTGCTATCCCGTATGGAGTGTTTAGCGATTGTACTGGCTTGACGGGGATTACTTTGCCCGCAAACCTTATTTCTATCGGGCAGTCGGCGTTTTACGGGTGTTCGGACTTGCAAGAGGTGACGTTCCCCGAAAGCCTTGCTACTATCGACTACGAGGCGTTTTACGGGTGCTCGGGCTTGACGGAAGTTGTTTTGCCCGATAGTCTGACGAGCTTGGGCGGACGTACGTTTTTAGAGTGTACGGGGCTTACCAAGGTGTATGTAGGCAAATCTCTTTCAAGCTTTGACATTTGGAGTTTTGGCGGTTATTTGAAACTGCAAACGATAGAGGTGTCTGCGGAGAATGAGTATTTCATCTCGTACGAAAACGTGGTTTATAAAAAAGAGGATATGTCCGTATACTTTGTTCCCGCAGGGATAAGGGGTACGGTACGCATTGCAGACGGCGTAAAAACCGTGAATTGTATGTGGGAGCGTGGTTTCCAAGATGCAATTTTTATGACGGAACTGATATTGCCCGACAGCGTGGAAACGATAGAAACGCATACGTTTAGCGGTTGTACCAATCTGCGTACGGTCACGTTGGGCGAAAACGTTTCCTCTATCGGCTCATATGCGTTCCCGAACGCAACGAGCATCATTTATAACAACAGCGGCTTGACCTTGGAGGAGGTAAAGGCGGCGTTTTACGGTTACAGAAAAATTATTATGCCCGACGGCAGCGTTTGTTACGTCAATGGGATTACGGAATACGAATACGTGGAAACGGCGGACGGATTTTTCTTCTTGAATTCGAACGGGGCGTATACCCTTGTCGATTATGTCGGAACGGAAACGGAACTTACGTTGCCCAAGGATATTTTCGGCGAGGCGTATGTGGTCGGGAACAGCGCATTCCGCGGCAAACCGCTCGTTTCCCTCACCGTGCCGTCCACCGTTAAGAGTATCGGTTCTTCCGCGTTTGCAGATTGCGATTTGTTGACGAGCTTGACCATTGAAAATGGGGTGGAAACGCTGGGTTCGGGCGCGTTTTGGAAGTGTACGGCGTTGACGGAGGTGTATTTGCCCGAAAGCGTGGTGTCGCTTAGCAGCGCGTTCAAGGATTGCTCCTCCTTGCTTTCCGTTACGGTAAAAGGGAAGCTGACGACGGTGGATTATAATCCGTTTGAAGGTACGCCGTATTTTGAAGATAAAGCGAATTGGACGAAGAACGGTTGCTTTATCGTGGGCGGGGCGTTGTTCGAGGCGGACGAAAACGTGACGTATATTGACGAAACGATCTATTCGATCGCATACGGAGTGGCTTTGCCTATGCTCAAATATATCGTCGTGGGCAATCCTGCGTTGCGGTTGTATGATTATAAAAACCTCGAAACGGTTGTGTACGACGGGTGCAGTATTCAAAACGCCAACATGTCTTATAACTCGGCGGCGTTGAAAAATATCGTCCTGCTTGACGGGTGTGACGTGCGTTCCAATTGGTTGTTTAGATATTTCGACGTGACTATCTATGCGGAAGAGGAGTTTGAAAAGGCTTGGGCGTATTACGAGGGTTGGAACGGCGAGAATCCCGTCTATTACGGGGAAAATTGGATAACGGCGAAGTTCTATGACGAGAACAGCGAGCTGATAGACGTTGGGTTCTATCTCAATTCGCAGGTGGTGCGCCAACCCTATTACTATAAGGAGGGCAACGAGCAGTATTCTTATCGCTTGGTCGGCTGGGACTTGAACGGTGACGGAGTGGCAGATACGATTTCTGCAACGGCGGCGTATGATTTTTCGGCATATGCGTTGATAGAACGGGTGGTAAACAAGTATCCCGTCAACTTCTTTGACGGCTTTGGCGGTGTATACGCAACCTTTGCGTTGCCGTATGGCGAAGTTTTGACGTTGCCGAAAAATCCGACGAGGAAAGGGTATACGTTCCTCGGCTGGGACGGATACGAAGAAGGCGTGACTACCACGCAAGCACTTACGTTTACCGCACTTTGGGTACACGACGGCGACGGTCACGAATACGCTGATCCGATATTGGTGCAATCTACTTGTGAAGCGCAGGGATATCAAAAACACGTGTGTACGGTTTGCGGGGAATGGTACGCTACCGATTTCACAGCGGTAAAGGGACATTCGTATTCGGTAATTACGGTTGCTCCAACTTGCGAAGCAGAGGGGTACGATTTGCATACCTGCTCGACTTGCGGTGGTACGTATGCGGATAATTATACCGCTTGCGCAGGACATTCGTACGGCGAATGGCAGGAGGTTTTGGCGGCAACCTGCGTGAAAGCGGGTATGGATGAAAGACAATGCTCCGTTTGCTTTGCTTGGGAAAACAGGGTGACGGGCGCAAAGGGACACGCATTTACGATAGATTCCTTGCAGAAAGCAACCTGTCAAAAGAATGGAGTCGCGCATTACGTTTGCAAGGAGTGCGGCGAGGTGTTTGATTCGGTTACGCAAAAGACGGAACATGCCTACGTGCGCGTGACGGAGGCTCGTTCGCTGATAGAACGCCTGTTGGCATTGATTGTTGATCTTGTGTTCGGTGGCTCGGAGCAGTTGCATTTGTATCAATGTAAGGGTTGCGGCGTGTATATGACCCATTCGGCTGTCAGCAGTTTAGGTTACGGTTCTTCTGTGCAAGGTACTTCGTGCGAACATAGCTTGGGCGAACCGCTCGTGATAGAAGAAGGAAACTGTTTGGTTGGCGCGGTGGTGGCATATCCTTGCGAAACTTGCGGGGAATACGTCAGCGCGCAACGCGTAGCGGCGATCGGACACGATATCCGTACGCACGAGGGCTTGGCGGCAACTTGCTTTGAGGACGGTTACGAACCGTACGAAACATGTACCCGCTGTGCGTATACCACCTATCAAGCGATTAAAGCAACGGGGCATTCGTATTCCGATTGGACGGGTACGCCGTCTTGCACTACGGGAACGGTGGCAACTAAAACGTGTACGGTATGCGGTGATACGGTAACCGAAACGCTTGCGCCTACGGGGCATTCGTATTCCGATTGGACGGAAACAACGAAACCGAAGTGTGAAACGGCAGGCGAGGAAAGCAGAAAGTGTAGTTCTTGCGGTGATACGCAAACGCGTGAGGTTGAAGCAACGGGGCATACGTTCTCCGAATGGGAAACGGGTTCAAAAGCTACTTGTGAAACGACGGGTGAAGAATTCAGAAAGTGCGATATTTGCTCGGCGCTGGAAACGAAGGAGATTGCGGCTATCGGGCATAGCTTTACCGATTGGATGGTAGTGCTTCCTGCGACTTGCACAAGAGGCGGAGAGGAAGCGCGCCATTGTGAGCATTGTGATACGCGACAAACAAGATCGGTGGCAATGACGCCGCATAGTCTTGTACACGTGGACGAAAAACCCGCCACATGTACGGAAAAGGGACACAAAGCGTATGTGTACTGTACGGAATGTTCTTACGACACGTACGAGGATTTTCCGATTGTGCCGCACACGGCGGGCGATTGGGTAGTTGTGCAAGAACCGCAAGAGTTTATCCAAGGATACAGGCAAAAGTACTGCGAGGTCTGCGGTGAGGCGGTTGAGGGGGAAATTATTCCCGCTTTACCCGGCAAAGGTAATAACGTTGCCACGACGGTAGTCGTTGCCGTAGGCGGTGTATCGGGTGTGGGTACGGTGCTGTTCTTTATCTTGCGTAAGAGAAGATTTAAATAATTTAAAAACAATCAAATCGGCAGGTTTCGTGAAAAAATTGCCGATTTGATTGTGCAACGTCGGGCGCTGTACTTTTTTAAAAGTTGACGAAGCGCTTACGCCGCCAATGTGACGCAAATAGGTGTACTTCATATAGCAATTCAAAAAATGAATTGCCGTTATCGAAAAATTTGTTTATTGGGGACGTAGTGGGTTGTTGTTTTTCTGTTGACAAGGGCTAGGGAAAGTGTTATACTATATATAGAATACGAGAGTGTATACTCTCGGTAAAACGGAGGTAACAAATTATGAAAAAGAAATTAGGCGTTTTGGCTGCTTTGGCAACGGTAGTTACGGTTGGCGGCGTGTATGCAACTTGGTCGTTCGCAGAATTGGACGCGCCTTCTGCAAACACGACGGTAAACGTAGCAATGACCGGTACGACGGGTACGAGCGAGAAAGGTACGCTCAGTGTTGCGGTTATGGGCGAGGGTGGATTCACGCTTGCGGTAGACGACGCGGACAACAATCATTATGCGGACTTGAAAAAGAACGGTGTGATTACGGTAACGTTTACGCCTTCTGCCAATGCTTCGGCAGACGTTAAACAGCACGGTATTGATTTGAATGCAGTTATTTCGTATGCGGCTTATGCGGGTGGCCCTGCATCAATTGACCAATGGAAGTTTAATGATGGTAACGGCGAGAAGATAATCTTTGAGATTACGAATGATGCGGCTAATCCGATTCAACTTTCGAAAGGTCAGGCGGTGAAAGACGATTCAGACAATGATGGAATTTACACGTTTACGTGGAAGATTCAGCCTGAGAATGTAGGTATCGTTCTTGCCGGTACTACAACGACGGATACGAAAGACGACGATTTTTATATTGACACGAAAGCCAAATACGACGAGATGAATGCGACGCTTGCAAAAGGGCATTTCGTTATTACGGTCAGCGAGGCTTAATAAACTTTTTGATTTGTTTTCATAAATTACTTACGCTTGTCCCACGGTATCCGTATCGTGGGATAGGTCGTTTGTTGCGATGTGGGTGAATATATGACATCTTTTGAAAAATACGTGCTTATATTATGCCTAATCGTCTTTGTTTTGCTGACAGGGGTATTTTCCGCGCTGATTATTCATACGGCGAAGCTGTTTGTCCGTCTAATCCGTTCGGGGGCGGAGGATCAACGCATTTACGGAGAATATCTAAAAGCTAAAAAACGAGGCAAGAAAAACGAAGCGGGTTGGTTCTCCAAAGCCCTCTCCGTCTTTTTTGCTTGTGTTGTGGTTTTGGTTTTGGGGGCTACGGTGTATTTGCAGATTGTCGAGGACAAGGTCAATTCGGCAATTCCCGTTCCGCGCGTTGTATACAGCGATTCTATGTCTGCAAAGTATGAAAAGAATACGTATTTATTTGAAAACAATCTGAACAACCATTTTTCCCGTTTTGATATCGTGCTTACGCATGCGCTTCCCAAAGAAGAAGATTTGAAACTGTATGATATCGTTGTGTACGAAGTGGATAACGTATTGCTTATTCACCGTATCGTCGGGATTGAAGAACCGAACGAAAAACACCCGAGCGAACGCTATTTCCTTTTACAGGGTGACCTTGTGGAAAAAGCGGATAAGTTCCCCGTGCGCTATTCGCAAATGAAAGCTATCTACCGTGGGGAAAAGTTGCGCTTTGTCGGCAGTTTCGTTATGTTTTTGCAGTCGCCTGCGGGATATATATGTATTTTACTGATTTTGTTGGAGATGTTCCTCTCGCCTTTGATGGAGAAAAAAATCGTCAAAGAGGAGGAGGCTCGTCTTGCTTTCATTCTTGCAAACAGGAAGAAGCAGGCCGTGGCAAAAGCTACGCAAAAAACGGTGCAAAACGCCGTCGAGGGCAAGCCTATTCCCGTCAACGGAGCGCTTGCGGGATATATCAAGCTGTTGCCCGTTACGGATTTTTCCAAGCCGATCGATTTGGCGGAGTTGGAAAAACGGTATAAGTGAGGTGCGCAATGCGGAAACATTTTCTTGGAAAATTGACCGTTGTCGGCGCGCTTTGCGCTATGCTTGTTTCAACGGGTGTTTACGCTTCGTGGTCTTTTGCGGATGGCGTGAAAGAGGAAAGCGGGGTCATAAATGCCGGTATGGGCGAGTGGGAAACGGATTTGGTTTTGCCTGGCGGGGATATTTCAGATAGCCATAAGTTGTTGATACAGGACTTGTTGAGTGATTCGATTGGCTTGAACAACGAAACGACGAGAACGTTTTTGGGTATACCCACCAACGGGTCGTATCTTTCCAAAGAAATTTATAAGCGTAAAAATACTTGGAATCGTGATACCATAGGCAGTATGGCAATTAAGCAGGGCGACGATCTTGCTGCGGATTTCAAGCTTTCCGAACGTGATCTTTCTTTCTTGATTTGGTTTGTGAGCAGTACGGAATACCATATTTTCACAACTTCCGTGGATATGGATGCGCTCAAAACGGAAGTGGCAAATACGGATGCCAGCGCGTATGAGAGCGGAAAAGTGATTATCTCTCCTGTTTACCGTACCATTGTTACGTATCAAAACAGTGAATGGACAGAAACGACGAGTAGCGTTGGTTATGCCAAGTCTGCGTACTATGAAGAAAGTCAGGTGACGAATATCACCCGAAGCAAAATTGCCTCGTTTGATCCCGAAACTTGGGTGCAAGGCTCACCTACTTAATATATTGGTATAATACGAATAGAAAAAACCGCCGAGGGCGGTTTTTTTAGTATATTGTTGCATATACTGCATAAGAGGTATTTGTGTATGTGTGGAATAGTCGGTTTTACGGGAAAAAGGCAGGCTTTGCCCATTTTATTAAAGGGGTTGGAACGGCTGGAATATCGCGGTTACGATTCGGCGGGCGTTGCTGTTTGCGACGGAAAAACTACCCGTATCTCAAAAAATGCGGGTAGGGTGTACGTGTTGAAGTATAAAACGGAGAGTGAAAACCTTGTAGGGACTTGTGGTATTGGGCATACTCGTTGGGCTACGCACGGCAAGGCGACGGAGGAAAACGCGCACCCGCATACAAGCGAAGATTTGGCGGTCGTTGCTGTCCATAACGGCATTATCGAAAACTACGCGCGTTTAAAAACAATGCTTGTTGAAAAGGGATACGCCTTTTATTCGCAAACGGATACAGAGGTGGCTGTAAAATGGCTGGATTATTGTTTGAAACAAGAGGGTGAGCCGTTGCAAGCGCTTTCTCGGTTTATGGAACAGGTGGAAGGCTCGTATGCGCTAGCGGTGTTGTTCAAAGAATATGAAGGGGAAATATACGCCATTAGAAAAGATAGCCCACTTCTTGTCGGTGTTGCAAACGGGGAAAGTTTTCTTGCCTCCGACGCGCCTGCAATTGCCGAGTATACAGGCGATTTGTATTATATGGAGAATAAAGAGATTGCGCAAATCACGGCGGGTGAGGCGCGTTTTTACGACGAACGGGCACAAGAGATAAAAAAAGTTGCCGTTAGGGCTAAAACAAGTGGGGAGGAAACGGAAAAGGGCGCGTTTGCGCATTTTACCCTTAAAGAAATTTTTGAACAACCCAAGGCGGTCGAAAGGACGATCAATGCCCTGCTCAAAGACGGTTTTATCGACTTTTCGGCGGCGGGAATAAGCGAAAAAATGCTCAAAGAGAGGGGGCAGGTATGGATTGTTGCTTGCGGTTCGGCGTACCACGCAGGGTTGGTATTGCAGTATTTTTTCGAGTCCGTGGCGAAAATTCCGACCCGTGTAGAGCTTGCCTCCGAATTTCGCTATCGTAACCCGCTTTTGGGAAAAGATGCGCTTGTGGTGGCAATCAGTCAGTCGGGGGAAACGGCGGATACACTGTTTGCGGTGCGGGAGGCAAAAAGGGCGGGCGCGGAAACGCTTGCCATTGTCAACGTGTACGGCTCGTCTATTGCGCGGGAGGCAAAATATACGCTGTATACGCAGGCGGGTACAGAGGTCGCCGTTGCTACCACAAAAGCATATTCCACGCAACTCGTAGCGGGATATTTGCTTGGTGTGGAGTTGGCAAGAGGCAGGGGGGGATTGGACGAACGGGCATATCGGGCATGGATAGAAGAGATTGTTGCATTGCCGGCAAAGCTTTCGCAGACGTTGGAAATACGAGGCGAAGCGGAACAGGCGGCGAAGCGCATTGCAAAACAGCCAAACGTGTTTTTTATCGGGCGCGGGGTAGATTATGCTACGGCAATGGAGGGAAGCTTGAAATTGAAAGAAATCAGCTATATCCACGCCGAGGCATATGCCGCAGGGGAGCTGAAACATGGCGCGATTTCGCTGATTGAAACGGGTACGCCCGTCGTTTGCGTAGTGGACAGTATGTTTGAAAAAACGGTGTCCAATTTGGCGGAAGTCAAAGCGCGCGGTGCATTTACGATTGCCGTTGCAGGCGAAGGGAAAAACGTTGAAGGGGCGGAGGTGACCTTGTCTGTGCCGAATAGTCGTTTGTTTGCGAGTGTGGCGGTTGTGCCGTTGCAGTTTTTGGGCTACTATTGCGGGGTGGAGCGCGGAGAGGACGTTGACAAGCCTCGAAATCTCGCCAAAAGTGTTACGGTGGAGTAGCGTATGCAAGGGCAGAAAATAAAAAATCGGTAAAATACCGATAAAAAGTAATTGACATTTATGGGCGACGGTGCTATAATAAGCATAGTTGCCCGCTGTGGCGGCTAAACAAGCGGAGGCATAGTCTCAGTTGGTTAGAGCGCTCGCTTCACATGCGAGAGGTCACAGGTTCAAGTCCTGTTGTCTCCACCACGTAAAAAGCACCCTTGATGGGTGCTTTTTGCGTGGTGGAAAATAGTTCGCCGAAGTTTTGGATTATCACAGGTTCACGCGAAAAACGTCCGCAAATGGGGCGTGAGAAAACTCGTAAGGCAGTCGGCGTTTTGAAGCTCTGCCGAGGGTACCCGCTTGCGGGAAACGGCAGATACCTGTTGTCTAAAAATTATACAATCTTCCCTTGATGGGTGCTTTTTGCGTGGTGGAAAATAGTTCGCCGAAGTTTTGGATTATCACAGGTTCACGCGAAAAACGTCCGCAAAC
>JAFTPR010000054.1 GCA_017463145.1 Clostridia bacterium | reverse complement strand
GGCGTGTACGAGGTGAATGCTGAACTTTTGCCTGACGGGAAGTTGCAAAGTGCGGAGAAGTTGAAAAGACAGGGTACGCTTTTATACGTAGGGGACGGAATTAACGATGCACCCGTTCTGGTTGCGGCGGATTGCGCCGTTTCTATGGGTAAGCTTGGCAGCGCGGCGGCAATAGAAGCTTCCGATTTGGTGCTTGTTTCCGACGATTTGAATGCTTTGCCCCGTGTGATACGTATCGCAAAAAAGACACGCCGTATCGTTATGCAAAATATAGTCTTTTCAATTATAATGAAAGTTGCGTTTATGGCGCTCGGTGTGGCGGGCATTTTGCAACTTTGGCTTGCCGTGTTTGCCGACGTTGGCGTTATGTTGCTTGCTGTTTTAAATTCGCTCAGAGTGCAAAAATGATTGAAATATGTACGTAATTGTGTTATAATTATTATATGTTGTAAGGCAGTAAAACGAAGGAGAACAGTATGGAAAAAAGAAAATTGGTCGTTGCTTCGGGTAATGCGCATAAGATACGTGAGATATCCGAAATTTTTACGGATTTTGAAGTGATTTCGCAAAAGGAGGCAGGGTTTGACGAGGACGTGGAAGAGACGGGCGTAACCTTTGCGGAAAATGCCGTCATTAAGGCGAGGGCTTGCGCGAAAGCTCTTGGACTTGTTGCTGTTGCGGACGATAGCGGGCTTTGTGTGGATGCATTGAACGGCGCGCCGGGGGTATACAGCGCCCGATACAGCGGCATGCATGGAAACGATCAGGCAAATCGGGATTTATTGCTCAAAAATTTGGAGAACGTCACGGATCGCCGTGCACATTTCACAAGCGCGATTGCGCTTGTGTATCCCGACGGTAGGGCAATTGTTGCCGAGGGGCATACGTACGGCAGCATATTATATAAAGAAACAGGAAACGGTGGTTTTGGTTACGATTGCCTTTTTTATAGTGATGATTTAAAAAAATCGTTCGGCGAAGCAACGCCTGAAGAGAAAAATGCCGTATCACACCGATTCCGCGGTTTGCAAGCATTACTTACAAAATGGCAGGAGGCGGAACGTTGAAACGAATCGTAATCCTTTCGGATACGCATGGCAACTGTAAAGGTGTAGATGCATTGCGCCCGATTTTTGCAGAAAACGATTATATCGTGCACCTTGGCGATGGCGCGTGGGAGGCGCGTACGCTTTTACAGGAATTTCCCGAAAAGACGTATGCTTGTGCAGGAAATTGTGATTTTGCGCCACTTTTTCCCTACGAGGGGATTTTAGAGGTGGAACAGGTTCGCATATTATATTGTCATGGGCATCGGTATGGTGTGAAATCGAGCTTGACGCATCTTGCGTTCGAGGCGAAAAAGAAAGGCTGTGATATTGTGTTATACGGGCATACGCATACGGCGCTCATTACCGAGCTTGACGGCGTAACGTTAATCAACCCCGGTTCGGCGAAGTATCCCGTAGCTGAAGGTGGGAGCTATTGTTATTTGGTGATTAACGGAAATAAGGCAACACCCGTGATTGTTGGAGAGTCGTTTTTTTAACGGCTCTTATTTTTTTGCTGTTGCGTTATTTTCTATTTTTTTGAAAAAATTTACAAAAAACAGTGTTGAACAGATGACATTTTGGAAAAAATAGTATATAATAAACTTGCACGTTTTTATTGCTCGTTTTCAAAAATACTTTCCAAAATTAACAAAATAACCTAAAAAACGTCAAAATGTAATATAAAAAAAGCAGTTTTTTAAGAAAAAGAAACGAAATGAGCAAAAAAGCGGGAAGAAAATAAGCAAAAATACGCGGGAAATGAGAGAATATTATACAGCGAGGAGAAAAAATGCTTGAAACAATTGTAGCAATTTTGGCAGGATGCGGAGCGTTCCTGCTCGGCTTTAAGGTGCTTAGCGATAATATGGAGAAAATCGCAGGAAACAGCTTAAAAGTATTGTTTAATAAAACGTCGGAGAAACGGCTTGTAAACGTTGGTATGGGGGTAGCCGCAACGGCGGTAGTACAAAGCTCATCCATTACAACGGTTATGGTTGTCGGTTTCGTTAATGCGGGTATTATGAGCCTGTATCAAGCCGCGGCTGTTATTATGGGGGCGAATATCGGTACGACGATTACGGCGCAGATTGCCGCGTTGCAGGCGTTCGATATTGATCTTATCTTTATGCTTTTGCTGTTTGTCGGCGTGTTTATGGAATTGTTTTCCAAAAAGGACAAAATTAAAAGTTTAGGTCTTTCTTTGGCGGGGCTTGGGCTTGTGTTTGTAGGCTTAGGACTTATGTCCGATCCGATGGCGGCGTTAAAGGAAAACGAAAAGGTCGTTACGTTTCTTGCAAACGTAAGTAACCCGATTTTGTTGTTGTTCGTAGGGATTGGTTTAACGGCAATTATTCAATCGTCGAGTGCAGTAACCACAATTATAATTTCCATGGCGAGTGCAGGGCTTATTATCGGTACAGGTGGCAATTCAGCATTATTCGTTGTTCTTGGGTCAAATATCGGTACGTGTGTAACCGCCCTTATTTCTTCCATTGGCGCTTCCGTGAACGCAAGGAGGGCAAGTATCATTCACTTGTTGTTCAATGTTATCGGTTCGTTGCTGTTTACCGTTATGTTGCTGCTTTGGAGAGATTTCAACGAGGTGACGATTGCAAGAATGTTTTCCGCGCCAAGTACGCAGATTGCTATGTTCCACACGTTTTTTAACGTTACGTGTACGCTTCTGTTCTTGCCGTTTACGAGGTTGCTTGTAAAAGCTTCGCAAATCCTAATCCCTGAAAAGGTCAACAAGGAAAAAGATCCGTTCGAGCTTGTGTATATGGACAAGCGTTTCTTGGCTACGCCCACGGTGGCAATCGGACAGTTGAAAAAGGAAACCTTCCGTATGTCGGATATGGCTATGGAAAGTTTACGTACGGCGTTCGGCGCGTTTATCACCCGTGACGTTGAAGCGCTGGAAAAAGTGTATGTTGCAAACGAGAACATTGCAAAGCTTGGCGAAAAAATCAGCGATTATCTCGTTCGGGTTTCCGCAAGCGGCGTTTCGCTTGCCGACGAAAAAGCGATTAACGCATTGCACACCAACGTTGGGGATATCGCCCGTATTGCAGAGCTTGCCGATAACCTTACGAAATATACCCGTCGGGAAGTTACGGAAAATTTAATATTCTCGGAAGGGATTAACGAAAAACTTGGAGTTATGCACGCTACCTTGCACGAACAGTATGCCGTTATCAAACGAGCTGTTTTGGAAGGGGAAGCGGGGCTTGTTGCGCAATCGGACGAATTAGAGGATAAAATCGACAATATGCGCCGCGATTTGGTTGCGGAACACATTATACGCCTTGGGCAAGGCAAGTGCCGTCCTGAAAACAATACGGTGTTCATCAATCTTGTATCCAATCTTGAACGTATCGGCGACCATTTAAACTTCATTATGCATAGCGGCGATAATTAGCAAGGTTATATTGTTAGAGATTTCCGTTTTAGGCGGTAATTGAAAACGCGCTCTGCGAAAGAATGTTGCTTTCGTAGGGCGCGTTGTTTGTTTATCAATGTTTTCGCATTTTTTTATAACGTAACGGGGTGTAACCCGTTATTTTTTTGAAGGTTTTTGAAAAATAATTGGGGGTATCGAAGGCAAGTTTGTTTGCTATTTGCGTAACACTCAAATTGGTTTCGCGTAACAGTTTTTTTGCCTCTTCTATTTTCAGCTTGCGAAAATAGGACATTACAGAACAGCTTGTGGCAAGTTTGAATTGCTTAAAAATATAGGACTTATTATAATGCAACGCTTTACAGATATCGTTTACGTTCGGGGTTTCGTATAGGTTTTCTTTTAGAAAAGAGATAACTTGGTCGGCAACGTGTTCGCCTAACTCCTCTCGCGGTAAAAAAACAATTTCCGTATCCGACTTCTCCGTTTCCTCCCGCATAAGGGAGATTAACAGGATTTCCAAATAGTTTTTGATAAGCTGTTGTCCGCCGAGCGTCGGCGAGGGGAGTAGCTTCATTTTTTTTAGCGCAGGGTCGGAATAAGGCAAATCGAACGTTTTTTTGCTTTCTTCAATAATCGGATAGATAAAGCGTATCAATCTTTTTTCGAGTTTCAATTTTCTATTCTCGAAAAACCGTACGCTTTCACTTTTGCAATCGAAAGAAATAATAAAAATATTTGGCGCAACTTGTCCGTTTGCCCGAAGTGAATGTGTTTCGTTGGGCTTGTGAAAAAGTGCTTCTCCCTCTGAAAGAACAATTTCTTTGCCGTCTGCCACGCAAATGGCTGTGCCTTTATCAGCATAGACAAGTTCCCAAAAATCGTGGGATTCCGTTCCGCCGGCAAAATTTTTGTCAAACTCGAAATAATGAATAGTAACGATTTTGCCGATATTGAGCAAGTTTTCAATTTTGTGTTTATAATACCGTTTTTCCATATGGTAAGTATACCGCATTTTCATAATTGTGTCAATTATTTTCCAATAAAAAAATAGTGGAATATTTTACTCTTTTTGTATATCTTCTGCCATTGCCAAAATATTTTTTCCGTGATACAATAATGACGATAATATTTTGGAGGTACTGTTATGCGAGTATTGGCAATCGGCACGCACCCCGACGATGTGGAAATCGCTTGTTCGGGTACGCTTGCAAAATGCGTAAAACGTGGTGATAAGGTAATTGTCTGTCACGTATCCACGGGAAATCTCGGTCACGTAATCATTCCGCCCGACGAATTGACGAAAATTCGCGCGGAGGAGGCGAGAAAAGCGGGGGCAATGGCGGGGATAGAGGTCATTTGCGGCGGTTTTAATGACTTGGATATTTATGACAACAATAAAGAAGCACGGGATAAAATGGTGGATATTATTAAATACGCCAATCCCGACTTTATCATTACGCATGATCCCAACGACTATATGCCCGACCACACGGCGGTTTCCCGCTTGGTGTTCGACGCAAGCTTTGCTGCAACGTTGCCTAACTATAAAAGTAAATATAAAGATCCTGCCAAGCTTGTGCCAATTTATTATATGGACACGCTTGCAGGGGTGAATTTTAACCCGACGGAATTCGTTGATATCACGGGGGAAATTGATTTAAAACTGCAAATGCTTGAATGTCACGCAAGTCAGCTCGTTTGGATGCGTGAACACGACGGTATTGATTTTGCGGATATGGTAAAAACTTGTTCCCGCTATCGCGGCTATCAATGCGGTGCAGGGTATGCAGAGGGATTCCGTCAATGCCAAGTGTACTTAAAAGGAACAACACAACGGTTGTTGCCGTAAGATAGATGCGTAGGCAAACGGTTTTATGATGTCTTAAATAAGTAAACAAAGTAATATAAAGGAGATAAGATATGGATTTTAATTCAACGGTGAAAGGTAGTTTATTAGAAGGGTTTTATCCCCAAGGCTGGGATTTTGAAAAGATAGACGCTTGTTGTGCAAACGCGCCCGAGGCGATTACGGAAAAGCAAGCGTTTTGGAATGAAAAGTTTTCGCCGATCGGATGTAAAGACGTGGCGGAGTTTGACGTAAAAATGGGTCACGAAATCGCCAATGAAATTCGCAAAGCGAATGCGGAAAACAGGAAGATTGCGTTTATTCTCCCCGTAGGTCCTATGGGAATGTATAAGTGGGCTGTTTATTTTCTCAAAGAATGGAATGTAAGCTGTGAAAACGTTTGGTGTTTTAATATGGACGAATGGGCTGACGGCGACGGAAATACGATTACGGGCGAGGCATCTTTCCAAAATGCAATGGAAACGGCGTTTTATAACCCGCTTGGTGTGTTGACCGTGCCTAAAACGCATAGAAATTTTGCAACCAAGGAAAATCTTCCTACGTATCCTGAGAAGATTGCCTCGCTCAAAAAAGAGGGGGCGAAGCTCGTTCTTGTTTACGGTATCGGCAGAATGTGCCATATCGCGTTTTGGGAACCTATGATAGGTGCGGAATTTGCAAGTGACGAGGAATGGATTCAACAACCGTACCGCATTGGCGTACAGTTGCACCCGCTTACGATTGAGCAGAATGCGATTACGTCGTTTAAAAGCCGCACTACGCTTGTGCCTTGCAAAGCAAATACGATTGGCCCCGGCTTATTTATGCAAGCGGATTATGCGATCGGCGGTGCAGACGGCGCGCTTTCCCGCGGAATGCAATGGCAGGGTATGTCACTTTGGATGACGTTACGCTACGGACCTACGCGGTATATCACTTCCACGTATATTCCTACGCTTCCCGGTAAGCTTTTCTATTTGAAAGAGCTTGCAGGTCCTTTGACACCTGAGGCGAACTAATATGGAAGGGATTGCCGTTGCGGGTACGCTCCTCGTCGATAAAATTAACGAGATATCCTCCTATCCCGCTTCGGGTGAGCTAACGCAAATAAAAAGCGTGCGTATGGCAACGGGCGGACTTGTGCCTAACGTTTCAATCGATCTTCGGATTATGGACAACTCCTTGCCTGTAAAAGCAGTAGGGAAACTTGGGTCTGACGGAGAAGGCGCGTTTATCCAATCCATACTTGAAAAATACGGGGTGGATACAAAAGGTATTACTTATGCATCTACGGGTACGAGCTTTACGGACGTTATGAGTGTAACAGGCGGACAGCGTACGTTCTTTACGTATGCAGGTGCAAACGCGGGATTTGGCGTTGCCGACGTCGATTTCACATTGCTTAACGTAAAAATATTGCATCTTGGGTATTTCCTCTTGTTGGATAAAATGGATAGTGGCGAGGGGGTAGCGCTTTTAAAGCAAGCAAAAGAAAAAGGCATAGAAACGTCGATTGATCTCGTAAGTGAAAATTCCAATCGGTACTCTATGGTTTTGCCTTGTTTGCCGTATACGGATTATTTGATTATCAACGAGGTGGAGGCAGGCGGGCTGACGGGAATAGAATCGACGGAAAGTAATCTTAAAAAAATTGCGGAAACGCTGTTTTCTTTCGGGGTAAAAAAGCGTGTGGTTATTCACACGCCGTCGGTAGGTGTTTGTCTTTCCGAAAACGGTTTTTTTGCTGTACCTTCCTACGATTTACCGAAAGGTTATATCAAAGGTACAACGGGTGCAGGCGACGCATTTTGCGCAGGTATGCTGCTTGGAATATATCGCGGTTGGGATGAAACGGAATGTCTTTCATTTGCGGCGGGTGCGGCTGCCGTATCCCTTTGCGAAGCGGATGCAAACAGCGGTATGCGTAGTGAAAAGGGAATTAAAGAATTTTGTAAAAATTTGAACAGGAGAAAATTATGCTTGTAAATTTAAACGACGTGCTTAAAAAAGCGCAAAAAGAAAAATATGCCGTAGGACTTTTTAATACAACGGATACGGATATGTTGCAAGGCGTTATCGAGGCGGCAGAAGAACTCCGTTCGCCCGTAGTGTTGGGTACGGCAGAGATTTTACTTCCGTACGGGGAATTAAAACTGATTGCCCCCAGCGTTATTGCGGCGGCAAAACGCGCAAAAGTACCTGTTGTCGTGCATTACGATCACGGGCTTACGTTTACGCGTTGTATGGAGGCTTTGCAGCTTGGTTTCTCCTCCGTTATGTTTGATGGGTCTACAAAGGATTATGAAACGAATCTTGCGGAAACGCGCGAAATTGTAAAAATTGCTCACGAATTCGGGGCGAGTGTTGAGGGGGAGATTGGCCACGTAGGCAACGCTTCGACTGGTGACGAAGATTTGCGCGATATGTACACCACGCCCGAAGAAGCGAAAGCGTATATCGAGGCTACGGGGGTGGACGCATTGGCTGTCGCTATCGGATCGGCGCACGGCGTATATAAGAAAAAGCCTTTGCTTAATATTGAAAGACTTAAAGAAATTCGTCGGGCAGTCGACACACCGCTTGTGTTGCACGGTGGGAGCGGTCTTTCGGACGACGATTTCAAAACCACCGTCCGTGAGGGGATTGCAAAAGTAAATATTTTCACCGACCTTTGCCTTGCGGGTAAGCGGGCAATGAAAGAGGGGGAAGAACAGGGGCTTGATTATTTGGAAGTGCGTAACCTGAAAGTTAAATATATTAAGGAAGCAGTAATGGAGAAAATGAAACTGTTCGGTTCGGTCGGTAAAGCTTAAAAAAATCGGCGTGGAACACACGCTGATTTTTTATACAAAAACGGAAGCAAACTGCTTCCGTTTTTATTTATGTGGCGACCCAAAACGGGCTCGAACCGTCGACCTCCAGCGTGACAGGCTGGCGCTCTAACCAACTGAGCTATTGGGCCACATAAGCTATTATGTTGTTGGTGGGCCTTCACGGATTCGAACCGCGGACCAATCGGTTATGAGCCGACAGCTCTGACCACTGAGCTAAAGGCCCGTCTGCATAACGCATACGGTCTTTTGCATAATGCTTGAATATAATAAACGATTTTCTTAAAAAAGTCAAGTGTTTTTTCACGGAAAATAAAAAAATCTTTCGCTAAAATTGTTTTTTTTTCGACTGCTTTTTGCAAAATTCTTCCTTGAATATTTTTTACAATAGATACGCTACAAAAACAGACGGGAGGTTTTTATGGAAATCAATGCAAACTGTAAAAATGAAGTTTTGTATATTGCGCTCGTCGGGGAGATAGACGAACATAACGCAACGGAAGCAAGACGTAAAGCGGACAAGCTAGCCGACGATTTTGCAAGAAGTAAAAGCGCCGTGTTCGATTTACAAGGCGTTTCGTTTATGGACTCGACGGCAATCGGATTTTTGATAGGTAGATATAAAAAGTTTAACCGATACGGCGTAAGAACGTATCTTACGAACCCTTCGCAAAGCGCGGATAAAATACTTTCTATGAGCGGCGTATATAATTTAATGCCGCGGATTTAAGGAGATAATATGGAAAATTATATGAAATTGGAGTTATTGGCTGTTGGGGAAAACGAGGCGTTTGCAAGAAGCGCTGTAGCGGTGTTTGCGCTTTCGCTTAATCCCTCGTTAAGCGAATTGTCGGATATTAAAACAGCGGTAAGCGAGGCGGTTACGAATTGTATCGTACACGCATATGGCAAAGAAGCGGGTGAAAACAGGATTTTTATCGAGTGTAAAACGGAAAAGCAAGGCGCGGTTGGGGTTTTACATATAAAAATTACCGATCACGGTTGCGGAATAGAGGACATTGACGTGGCTATGTCGCCTTTTTATACAACGCTTGCCGAAGAAGAACGCTCGGGTATGGGTTTTACCATAATGCAGACGTTTATGGACGGGTTCGCGTTGAAAAGCGAAAAGGGTAAAGGCACGGAAGTACGCATGCGAAAATCAATCGGGGTATCGGAAAATGAAACGGAAAGGGAAAGGGTAAATGCTTGATGAGAAGGTAACGCTTGAATATATTCGCAAGGCAAAAATAGGTGATACAACGGCGAAAGAAGCGCTTGTGGAACACAACGTTTCACTTGTCAAATGTATTGTGAAACGCTATTTGGGAAAGGGTGTCGATTACGACGATCTGTTTCAAATTGCCTGTATGGGTTTTCTCAAAGCGATAGCGGGTTTTGACGAAAGCTTCGGGGTTAAGTTTTCAACGTATGCCGTACCTATGATTGCCGGTGAAATCAAGCGGTTTATGCGGGACGACGGGAGTGTGAAGGTATCCCGTGCAATGAAGCAAACGGCGAAAGAGATCAATGCGTTTGTGGAAGAATACGTAATAAAAAACGGGATGCAACCCGCCGTTTCCGTTATAGCGGAAAAATTTTCTTTGGAGGAGGCGGAAACGGTGTTTATTATGAGCTCTTCCAGAATGCCTGTTTCCTTGCAAAGCGGCGCGGATTATAAGGACGGTAAGGATAGGGAACTAATCGAAACACTTGCAACAAAAGATGATCAAGAAGATTGGCTGGATAAAATGTTGCTTCGGGGCGCAATAGAGGCTTTACCGGAGCGGGAGAAAAAGATTATTGTGTTGCGCTATTTTCGGGATATGACACAAAGCGAGGTTGCGCAAAAAATCGGCGTCAGCCAAGTGCAGGTATCGCGTATCGAAAGTAGAATTATTAAAGAGTTTAAAGAAAAGTTGATCGGCTGAACGCTGTAAAGCAGGAATGGATATACGGAAATTTTCCGTATATCCCGTTTTTTTGTTGGCAAAAAGGGAAATATCTGTTATAATATATTCTATGGAACGGCAACAGGAAAAGAATTTAAAAAGCGGACGGATATTGCGGGGCTTATTGGGCGAGACGACGCCTGCAAAGGCTTCGGGAATTGCGTTCTCGGTTGCGACGGTGTTGCCGTCGCTGTTTTCCTTTGTGTTTATTATTGTACTTACAGCGCTTCCTTTGTCGCAAGAAGAACTTACGCAAGCGGATTGGTATTTATACGTAAGCTATCTGTTGCCGCAGGCGGCGTTTGCATTGACAACTTTTTTATATTTGCGGTATATGGGCATTTCCGTCGTGGACGCTTTAAAGCAACAAAAGTGCAAACCGAAATACTTTTTGCTGGCGCTGTTAATGCAAATAGGTTTATTGTCACTCTCGCAAGCGAACACGCTTTTTTTGGAGTTTTTAAAACGATTTGGGTACAAGGACGCCGGGATTCAACTTCCGTCGATGGATGGCTTCGGTTTTGTTGGCGTACTCATTATGGTGGCACTTGTTCCCGCTGTATTCGAGGAGGTACTCTTCCGCGGCGTACTTCTAAACGGGTTAAAAAAGACGTTTTCCGAGCCGACTGCCATTCTCTTGTGTGGCGCATTCTTTGCTTTATATCATCAAAATCCTGCGCAGACGGTATATCAATTTTGTTGTGGCGTAGCGTTTGCCTTTGTGGCAATTCGTTCGGGTAGTATCTTGCCAACGATCCTTTCTCATTTTTTTAATAACGCGCTTATCCTTATTTTAGCAAAGCTTGGAGTGGAATCCTTTTCCCCGTTGTATACGTGGGTGATTGCGGGAGGTGCGGCGGCTTGTTTGATTGTTGCGCTTTTATGGCTGCTCCTTTTTGATAAAAAAGGGGAACGCCAAGAACCCCAAGGCGGGGAAGTAAAGAAATTTTTTCTTACCTCGGCGGTTGGACTTGGTATTTGTTTGTTAGTGTGGATAATGGTGCTGATAACGGGGATGTAAAACATGCAAAAAATCTATTTTGTGGTTGTCGGAAAAATCAAAGAAAGCTTTTATCGAGAAGCCGTTGCGGAATATGTCAAACGGATTTCCCGTTTTGCGAAAGTAGAAATAAAAGAAGTGCCCGAAAACACGTCGTTGGAAACCGAGGCGGAGGATATTCTTCGCGCGTGTAAGGGCTATGTGATTGCTCTTGCCGTGGAGGGAGAAAAGCTTTCCAGCGAAAAACTTGCGGCAAAACTCAAAACGCTTTGCGATACGGGGAAAGAAATTACGTTTATTATCGGTTCTTCTTGCGGATTATCGGAACAAGTAAAAAAAGTTGCGGATTATAAGTTGTCTTTTTCGGATATGACCTTTCCGCATCAACTGATGCGGGTAATTCTTGCAGAACAGGTCTATCGCGCGTTTATGATCAATTCGGGTTCTACCTATCACAAATAAAACGTATATTAACTACGTGGATATTTATAGTGAGGTATGTGATTTTTACAATAGCGTAACAACGGAAAAATTCGTTGTTGGGAAAAGCGTGCTCGGCAGAAATATATATGCCGTAAAAATCGGTGACGGGCTGCCTGTGGGGATTGCGCAATACGCCATACACGGCAGAGAATATATAACGGCAAAGCTTGCCTTTCGCCATTATAAACGCGGCGTACAAAAAGGTAGCGTTTGGCTGTTGCCGTTGATGAATCCGGACGGTGCTATGCTTTCCTGTAAGGGGATTTCCTCTGTGGAAAATACAGCGGTAAAAAAACGGTTAATTACGCTGAATGGTGGCATGGATTTTTCCTTGTGGAAAGCGAATGCAAGAGGTGTGGATTTGAACGTTAATTTTGACGCTGCTTGGGGAAAAGGCGCAAAAAACGTCAAGGAAGCGGGCGCGGAAAATTTTATCGGTATAAAGCCGTTTTCCGAAAAGGAAACACTTGCGTTAAAGCGATTTACGGAAAAGATTTGCCCCGATTATACGGTAAGCTATCACACCAAAGGCGAGGAAATATATTGGTATTTTTATCAGCCGATACAACGTTGCGTACGAGATAAAAATCTTGCGTTGGCGTTGTCGAAATCGACGGGGTATCCGTTGGCGCATGCCAAGGGGAGTGCCGGCGGGTACAAAGATTGGTGTATACGGAAATTCGGTATTCCCGCTTTTACGGTGGAAGCGGGGGCAGATATGCTGTCGCATCCGATTGGGGAAGAGGGGCTTGAAAATATTTTGCTTAAAAACGGGAATGCCCTGTACGATCTGTCGGGCGCATATGGAGAATAGATGAAAAGATTGACAAGAGAAGAAAAGTTTATGCGGGCGGCGATCCGCGTGGCAAAAAAAGGGCTTGTGGAGGGGGAAGTACCTATCGGAGCAGTCGTGGTATACGAGAATAAGGTGGTGGCGAAAGGCTATAACCGTCGCGCCAAGTTGCAACTTGATTCCGAGCATTCGGAAATTATGGCAATCGATAAAGCGTGTAAAAAATTCTGT
>JAFTPR010000013.1 GCA_017463145.1 Clostridia bacterium | reverse complement strand
TTGCCTCGGTCACGCTCACGCCTACCTATCGGCGTTCGCTTCTCTCGCCCCTAAAAAGCGTTATCAACGCTTTTCTTAACGGGCAGCTCGTCCCAACCTCGACGGCTTACATCCCTCTCCCAGCAGTTCGAGCCTTGCAGTACACAAAAAGCCGACCCCTTTGGGGACGGCTTTTTTGGTGTACCCGCTGGGGCTCGAACCCAGACTCGACGGCGTCGGAGGCCGTAATGTTATCCAATTACACTACGAGTACGTCTAAAAACATTACTATTTTACTATTTTTCTCGTACTTTATCAAGCGTTTTTACACGCAAAACCGTACGATTTTTCATTTTTTTTGCCGTTTTTTGGCAAAAGCGACAATTTCCTGAAACATACGCAAAACCGCCGCTCGAATTGCTTCAAACGGCAATCTTGCATTGTTGCCTTTTATGCTTGCTCTTCTAAAAGCTCGTCATATTTTGCGAATACGATATCAATAATCTCGTCGTCCAAGACGATATTGAAGCTATCCTCGCCGTTTGCGCCGCGCGTCACCTCAAATACCAACGCCTCGTCGTCATCCATGCCGTCGAGAAGCTCCACGGGTTGCAAAATCGCATAAAATTTCCCCTCGTGCGCAATCCCCGCAATCTCCACAAAATCAACCTCTTGTCCGTCTGCGGAAAGCAATGTTACGATATCGTCGTCAAACTCGTCCAATTCATCTAAATCCATACCTTTATCTCCTTTTTTCGTATCAAGCGAGCACAATTCTATTATACAACAAACTGTTTCATTTGTCAATACGAATACACAAATAAAACTTATTTTTATTTTCCCCTGTTTTTGCTTTCATTTTTTTGTCCGCTATGTTATAATAACAAGGAAGTAAACGGAGGCGGAAGTATGTCGAAAACAGTAGTTATCGGTATGAGCGGCGGCGTGGACAGCTCGGTGGCGGCGTTGCTTTTGAAACAGCAAGGCTATAACGTTGTAGGGCTGTTTATGCAAAATTGGGAGGAAACGGACGAAAACGGCTGTTGTACCGCCGAGGACGACTACGCCGACGTGCGTCGCGTGTGTTCCGTGCTCGATATCCCCTACTACACTGTCAATTTTGCCAAGGAATATATGGACAGAGTGTTTTCCTACTTTCTCGCTGAATACAAGGCAGGCAGAACGCCCAACCCCGACGTGCTTTGCAACCGTGAAATCAAGTTTGGACCTTTTTTGCAGGAAGCCAAAAAACTTGGCGCAGATTATATCGCCACAGGACATTACTGTAAGATTAAGCACGAAAACGGCGTGCACTATCTCCAAAAAGCCAAGGATCAAAATAAAGACCAAACGTATTTTTTAAATCAGCTTTCCCAAAGTCAGCTTGCGGACGTACTGTTTCCCTTACAGGATATGGAAAAACCCGAAATCCGAAAAATCGCTCTCGAATACGGGCTTGCGACCGCCAAAAAGAAGGACAGCACGGGAATCTGTTTTATTGGAGAAAGAAACTTCCGAAAATTCCTCAGCTCGTACCTGCCTGCCACAAAAGGTAAAATTCTTGACCTTTCCGGACGACAAGTAGGCGAGCATTTGGGGCTTATGTATTACACGCTCGGTCAGCGCCGCGGTTTGGAGCTTGGCGGGATAAAAGGCGAGGAGGATTGCGGCAGGTGGTTCGTAGTTAAAAAGGACCTTACCAACAATATTCTCTACGTTTCCCACGGCGACGAAGCGCCGCTGTATTCCAAGTCCTGCGAGGTATCCTCCTTTAATTGGATACCCTCTCGCCCCGAAACAACGTCATTTGCCTGCAAGGCAAAATTCCGCTACCGCCAGCCCGACCAGGACGTATTCGTCACAGTCAAAAACGATACCTGCCTGCATATCGAGTTCCAAGAAAAGCAACGCGCCGTTACGGAGGGGCAATATGCCGTCCTCTACGACGGAGAAAATTGCCTCGGCGGCGGCGTGATCGAAAGCGCAGAATATTAAAAAAGGACGGTAAACGACTATGAAAAATATCGCTATCATTACAGGCGCGTCGAGCGGGATTGGCGAGGAATACTTCCGTTCCCTCGTTTCGCGTGAAAGCTTCGACGAGGTTTGGGTAATTGCCCGCACACAGGAAAAACTCCAAGCCCTGCAAACATATACCGATATCCCTTTACGGATATTTGCGCTCGACCTTTCCAACGCCGCTTCGGCAGACGTCCTCAAAAAAGCGCTTGAAGAAGAAAAACCGCAGATACGGTATCTTATCTGCGCTTCGGGGTTCGGCAGGTTTTGCGCCATCGAGGAGGACGACCCCGCCGTTTTACAAAATATGGTAGACTTGAACTGCCGTTCGATTGTCGGCGTAACCGCCGTTTCATACCCGTATATGGCGAAAGGCGGGGCAATGATTTTGGTCGCTTCCGTTGCGGCATTCCAACCCATTCCCTATATCGCCACGTATGCGGCAACGAAATCGTTCGTCCTTTCCTATGGGCGCGCGCTCGATAAAGAGCTTCGTAAAGCCCGCGGCGCAAGATGTCTTTGCGTGTGTCCGTTCTGGACAAAAACGGCGTTTTTCGAGCGAGCGGTTGCGGAAAAACAAGTAGTGAAAAAGTATGCGGTAATGTATAAGCCTGAACAAATCGTAAAGCAAACGTGGAAAGATCTCAAACACAAAAAACGGGACGTTTCCATTTTCGGCGGTACGGCAAAAGGGCAAACATTGCTTGTAAAGCTGTTTCCGCACCGTTTTGTGATGTGGGTATGGCAAAAACAACAAAAATTATAAAGAGTACGCCCGACTTACGGAAAGTAAGTCGGGCGTGTGCTTTTAGTTGAGTTTTTCGTCGGAAGCTTCCACTCTGTCCTCGGGGAACATTGTTCCTGCGGGAATTACGGGCAAAATCAACGGGTTGATGAAGGAATTCGCCGTCAATGCGCTTACCGTTGCACGGAGGTACGGATAAACAATCTCCGTCATATTGATAACAAGATCTTGTCTGTCAAGCTCCGTTTCAATCCCCTCTGCCTCGAACGCGCCTACAAGACGGGTCTTTAAATTGAAAGGCTTGGGCGATTCTTCCGTAGATTCAATCTTGACTTCCAACGCCAAGAACCAAATCTTGTCGTTTTCCTGCACGCGACGAACAGTACGGGAAAATTGGGGCTTAATCTCGAACTTCGTATCTTTGTCTACCTTGATACGGTTCATTGTATAGGAAAGTTCTTCGGCAGTAATGCCTCTTAATGTGTATTTCATAAAACACCTCGGTTAATTTTTTACCCCTTTGTCAACACCGTTTCTTCCGTCGCTTTCAACGGGATATATTTATATATAAACCCAAATCCCGTAATGTAAACAAACTTTACGAACTTTTTTTATTTTTGCTATATTTTGCAACGGTTTTTTGAAATTTTTTTGAAAAAACAGCAAAAAACGCTTGTCTTTATTCTTGGAATGTGGTATAGTATATAGGCTTTGAATGGAAGTTTAGCTCAGCTGGGAGAGCATCTGCCTTACAAGCAGAGGGTCATAGGTTCGAACCCTATAACTTCCACCAAAAAAACGCGACATGCGGGAATAGCTCAGTGGTAGAGCGTCACCTTGCCAAGGTGAATGTCGCGGGTTCGAATCTCGTTTCCCGCTCCAAACAAAAACACCTCTTGCAGGTGTTTTTTTGTTTGGAAGAATACTACTTATAAACGAGATTCGAGGGTGGAGAAAATCGCGGGAGCGATTTGTTTGCTTTTCGGGCTTGGATAAAATATCGCTTGCCAAGCAAACCAAACGATTGATAATCGTTTGTCGGGGCGCGCCGCCAAAGGCGAGAATCTCGTTTCCCGCTCCAAACAAAAACACCTTTTGCAGGTGTTTTTTTGTTTGGAAGGTGAATTATATAAAAAGAACTCGGATTTTACTTCCAAGTTCTAAATTTCTTTGATTCAAGCGAAATACTGTATTCCTATCGATTTTACTTTGTTGTTTAAAACCCTATGAATACACCATTTAAGGGTGCAGTTTGCGTTTTCGTAGAAAATTCAGCCCAAATAATGCATTTTGGACAAGACTGCTTAATACTTCGTAATCTTGACGGATTTGACAATAATCGGCTCGTTCGGGGTCGCATAGGTGGCAGGTTCACCTCTGCCGCCAACAACGGGATCGTCCTCGTTGACCGTAACGTCCGTTTCGGTGATAAAGGAATCGGTTTCCTCGCCGTAGTTATCCTCAATATAATCGGCAATCGCCGTCTGCAAGCTCTTCAAAACGGAAACGCTATCCGCATCAAGCGTAGCGAAAACGCAATAGTCCTTATTTTTCGAGCTACCCGAAGACAACGAGATATAGAATTGCGACGTAGCGCTGTTTGCTTCGTATTCACGCGGGGTCACGCCCTTGCCGTCGCTACGGCTGACGTACACCTCGTCGTCGCCCTCTTTATCCGTATAATACATTACAAGCGAACCGAAGCTCTCTTTCAGCGCGCCGTTCGTTACGCTGAAATTGTTCCCCTCAAACTCTCCGTACACCGTATACGTGGGCAACTTTTTCGCCTCGTCCCACCAAACGGTTTGCGGGATATAGCTCTTTACGGTATTAAAATAGTCTTTGGCAACAAGGCTATCGTTTGTATACGTGTATGCGCCCGTATACAATGCCGTCGTGGAATAATCGTGCACGCAAAGCCCGTTATAGTAGCCGTTATCCGCAAGCGCAATAAAGTGCGAAACCGTCTGCGGCGTAATCTTTCTATTCATCTGATACGCAAGCGTATACGTTTTGCCGTTAAAGCTCAACTGCACTTCTGCTTCGGGCTTGTTCGTTTCGCAAGCAGTAAAAGTAGCGGCGCAAGCAACTGCGCTGACTGCGGCAAGTGCCGCGCACAGGCATTTTTTTAAGGTGTTTTTCAACATTTTCATACTACTCCAATTTCACCCAACGGCGTAAAAACCGACAGGTTACCCAAGTTTACTTTATTATTATACCCTTTTCTATCGCTCCCGTCAAGCGCTTTTACGGGCTTTTTGAAATTTATGAATACAGGCGGTACAAATTATAAAGCAATGTTACGGAATAAAAATGCGGACGCAACATACTGTTGCGCCCACAATTTTTAGAAGATTTTTTACAATGTTTTTTGCACCGCCTCGCCTATATATAGGCAAGACCGTCATTATTGCAAACCTGCAACTACCGTTGTCTTATCCGCTCTGCTGTCTACTGCGCCGACTGCGTCACCCACAGAAACCGCTTTAACGCCGTTGAACGTAACGTTCTTCACGGTGTTACCTGCGCCGATAACCGCTGTATCCTGCGCCGTTCCGAGGATTGCACCATAGCGCGCGCCCTCTACGTGGAACTGTGTATTTTCAACCGTCGTATTCTCAATAATACCGTTATACAAATGTCCTACAACACCGCCTGCATGACCTTTATACGCCAAATCCTTAGCATCATAGTAATCGTTCGTAATCGTGCTGTTCTTAATCGTACAACCGTCAATTGTCAATTTAATCCCCGATTGATAAGCCACGAAACCGCCGACATATTTAGAGCTGCCAATCTTTACGTTATCTACCGTAGAGTTCTTAATAATAACTTTATTCGAGCTTTCGTGTACTTCCGCCCAAGCAACAAACGCCGCAGACGTATATTCGCCGTCCTTATCGTCCTCTGCCGCAAACGTGGAGTTCGCAATCGTAAGGTTATCAATCGTTACACTCTTGGAAACACGGCCGAGAAGCGCGGCATACGTGCCACCCTCTACGGTAAGGTTTTCAATAGCATTGCCTTGACCGTTGATCGTAAGAGCCGCAGTTTTGATTGTGGGAACAACGTACGTTTTACCCGTCATATCGATAGTAGCCGTGATGTTAAACGTGCCGCCCTTTTTGAAATAGCCGTCTACACCACCGCAAAGCGCAAGACCGTTTGCATTCGATACGGAGTAAGCTTTCGTTTCTACGTTTTGCGTAAGACCGTCTGCAATAATTTGTTCACCGTTCAAAACAATCGTCGTTCTTGCTTTATCCGTAGAATCTTTCTTAACGTTGTACAGCGTATTCTTGCTCACGCTACCCTCTGCAAAGCCCGTTGCCGTCGTATTGCCGTTGATATTTACGGTAAAGTACTCGTCATTTTTATCCAAACAAGAGCTATCGATCTCGATTGCCGCTTTGCCTTCTACGGGAGTGCTTGCCTTGAACGTACAGTCGTTAAACGTTGCAACCTGACTGCTTATAGTATCACCACACTCATTGTAAATCAACACACTCTTTCCTGCGCTTTCAAACGTACAAGTGTTAAACGTAACTTTATCTGCCGTGTACGTCCAAATATTGTATTTATCACTACGCGGTTGAACAAACGTACAGTTTTCAAATACCACGTCCGTGCCGTACGTCCAAAGCTCGCCCTCGATCGTACAATTGATATACGTTTCTGCCGCAGAATGATGGAACCCTGCGTAATTCGTGCTCGTTCTCTTAATCGTCAAGTCTTTGAACGTCAACGATTTGCCGCTTGCCGTGTTTTTGGTAGAACCAAGGTCAATAGAGCTGCCGTCTGCGCCCGTACCTACAAACGTAATTTCGTTTGCGCCGCCAAGATCCGCACCGCTCGTCAAATCCGCATTACCGACAACTTTTACCTCCGTCGTCGTGCTGGTAATTGCCTTGGCAACATTGTCGCCGTCGGTAACAACTGCCTTACCCTCTTCTACGAGCACGCCGTTAATATACCAATTTACGGTTTCGGCAACTCCATCCGTATCGCAATCCGTCATAGCGGAATATTCAACATACGCTGCATAGGTAGGTACGTGAATATTATAAACAGCACCCGTCCCCACCAAAATACCTGCCGCACCGTTGGAAACCGAAATCAAGCCCGTATCGTTAAGATACAAGTCAACGGGGGCTTTAAAGCTTAGCAAAAGCCCCCTTTACGAAAGGGAGCTTTTACGTTTGCCATACATTATTATATTATACTGCGCGGATTATTCTTTTGCCAACCGCTCAAACAGCGGCAATGCCCGTTCAATCCGCTCGGTGGGTACGCAATAAGCAATTCTCACCCAGCCCTCGTAACCGAAATCGTCGCCCGCCACAAACAACAGTTCGTATTTTCTTGCCCGCGCGCAAAACGCCTTCGCATCGCCCTCGGGCGCTTTGACAAACAGATAAAACGCCCCGTCGGGATAAATACACGTAAAACCGTATTTCGTCAACGCCGTATACAGTAAATCCCTGTTGCGTTTATACACGCCGATATCCGCAGTTAAGCCGTCGCATTTTGCCGCAACTCTTTGAAAGAGAGCAGGCGCGCACACGTATCCGAGCGCTCTGCCCGCGCCGCACACGGCGGCGTATACCCGCTTCGCCTCAGCCATAGCGGGGTTGACGGCGATATACCCGATACGCTCCCCGGGTAAGGACAGGGACTTTGAATACGAATAACATACGAGGGTATCTTTATAATACTTAAACGGACTTTCCACCGCCGTTTCTTTATCGTATACAAGTTCTCTGTACGGCTCGTCGGAAAGGAGATATACGGGCGAACCGTTTTTTTGGGACTGTTCTTGCAGAATTTCCGCAATACCTTTGAGCGTTTCTGCGCCGTACACCGCGCCCGACGGGTTATTCGGCGAGTTTATCAGTACGACCTTCGTTCGCGCGTTGACCGCTTTTTTTAAAGCCGCAAGGTTTGGCTGCATTGTCTTTTCATCCGAGGGTACGACGACGAGCTTCATCCCCGCCCCCTCAACGAATACACGGTATTCAGCAAAGTACGGCGCAAACACAACAGCCTCGTCTGCCTCGTTCGCAAGGGCGTGGAGCGAAATCGTCAACGAGGCCGCTGCGCCGCAAGTCATATATAAATCGTCGCCCGAAAGGGGTACGCCGAAACGTTTGGCATAGTTTGCGGCAATCGTATCCCGCGCCGACTGATCCCCTTGCGCAGAGGTATACCCGTGCAGAAGCGTAGACGGCGTTTCTTTCAATAAGTCCTCGATTGCCTTTTGCACCGCTTCGGGCGCAGGAACGGACGGGTTGCCGATCGAAAAATCAAACACGTTCTCCGCGCCAATCTCCGCCGCCCGCGTTTTGGCGTACTCGAATATCTCCCGTATGGAAGAACGCTTGCTACCCAATCCGTACATTGTTTCGTTTACCATTTTGATCACCTCGATAACAGTATACCCCTTTTTTTGCCGTTTGTCAATCCTTTTACCAATTTAATACGCCCCGAAAGTCGTTTGACTTTCGGAGCGTACGTTTTAAAACATTTTTTCTACGTCGCGAATATTGACGATAGACAGTTCCGCACCCGTCTGCGCGTCAAGGTACACAAAGTACCGTTCGCCCTCATACGAGCAAAGGAACTCGTACGCAGGTCGTTCGCCTCTCGCCGTTTTTACCACGGCAAGACGAGCGGTTTCAATCGTCAAGCCCTTGTGCAACTTGTCTTTCGCTGCCGACATTGTCAGCCGAATCACAGGGTCTTCTCTATCCTTGTGGTGGCGCAAATACTCGCTTGTATCGAGCGCTGTCACCACACCGCGGGAAAGGCAAACTTTGAGCTTAACAGAATCGGGATAATATACGATATCGTCATCCTCATAGGCAAACGTAAAATCAATCTCCGTGCCGTTCTCCCGTACGCGGACAATCTCCATATCGTCGTAGCCTAAATTCTCCAAAAAGCTTTCGCCAATCATCTTCGCTTGATCCGTATCGAAGTTTTTCTCGTTACAGGTTTCGTGATAATCAAAGCGGACGAGCGCGCCGTTTTCGCTGCTCACCTCGGCAAACAAAAGCATACCCTTTTTGTCGTAACCTTGTACGTTGTACGCCCGCATACCCCTCGACACCGTTTCGCCTACGCATTGGAAAGCACCGATATCGTAGTCCGCAAAATATACCTCGCAAAGCGCTTCCGCTTTGGACGGATCGACGGCGGGTTTTTTCTCACTTTCCTCGTTTTGATTCGTACCCGCCCCCTTCATTTCGTCCATAAAAGCGGGTCTGTTCTCCTCCAACGTCGTCTTTTCCAACTTATCAAGCACGTCTTTGACCATGCCCTTGCCGTCCTTGACGTAATCGGCAACGTCTTTGTCCGTCATTTTCTCCGTCAAGCCCTCCAATTCCGTACGCACCTCGTGATTGACATGATACAGCTTTACAAGAAGCGCCTTATCCTTTTCGGACAACGTTTCCCCGTTACGGAGTTTGCCGAGCATACCTTCACAAGCCGCCGCAACGCGGTTGATAAAAGTGGTCACGTTGCGATTCGACTCCGAATCAATCGGCAACTTTTCCAAATCCAATTCGGCAAGCCTTGCCTGCACCAACAAGTCCGTTAAAATACGGCTTTGTTGCGCGGGCGTATTGGAAATACGGACACGGTCGAGGTCGCTGTCAACGTTTTCCATAATCCCCACAAGCTCGTACGTTGCGCTTCTGTATCCCGCCGCAACGCCTTCTTTCGTCTTTTTCATATCAATTGCGCCGACGGTGACGGTCGTTGCCAAGCCAAGCGTAATTGCGCCGAGCGCAACTACCGCCGCTATCCAGCCGCCGTTGCCTTTCTTCCCGTTACGGTGGTTATGGCTTTTCGAGCGGTTGCGTTCCGCTTTGGCATGGGCGCGCTCCTCCCGTTTTTTCTCGTAGCGTTCGAAGAGGGCTTTTTCCTCCGCTTCCCGCGCCGCCTTTTTCTTTGCCTTTTCCGCCGCGCGCTTTTGCGCCTCTTCCACGCGCGCCTGCGCTTGCTTTTGCTCCGCTTTGGCATGGGCGTTTTCCTGTTTCAACTCCGCTTCGATACGCTCTACCTTTTCCGCGCCCGTGGACATATTCGTTCCTACGTTGTTTTCCTCTCTCATCTTCACTTCCCCCTTTCCCTTAAATGGCAAACACGTGTTTTCCAATCACCGTCACCGTCTGTCTGTCGAATATCCACGCGCTTGTAGCCACCGCGGGATTATAATAGTAAAGCGCGCCGCCCGTCGGATCCCAACCGTTGATGGCGTCCCTCGCCGCACGCATAGCCGTTTCGTTGGGCGTGAGATTGATTTGTCCGTCGGAAACCGCCGTAAAGGCGTGCTTTTGATATACCACACCCGAAATCGTATTCGGGAAAGCCGCGTCCCGCACACGGTTGAGTATCACCGCGCCGATTGCCACCTGACCCGTGTACGGCTCGCCCCGTCCCTCGGCGTGAATGGTTTTGGCAAGCAGGTACACGTCCGAGCTGGAATATCCGTTTATCCCCGACACCGACGAGCTATTCACTCCCGTCAACGCATTATACGCTTCCGTCATACCCAATGCTTTATACGTGGATTTACCCACTACGCCGTCCGCCGTCAAACCGTTCTTTTTTTGAAAGGCTACCACCGCCGCCTTTGTTCCCGCGCCGAAAACGCCGTCAACGCTCCCGTTATAGTAACCCCAAAGCTTTAATCTTCTTTGCACTTCTTTCACTTCGCTTCCCTTTGAACCGTTTTTCAAAACCGCCGTGGGCAAAGCTACCGTGATATTCGTTTCCGTTTTTGCGCTTTCGCTTGCCGTTTTCACCGCAACCGCCGTCAACGCAAACGCCATTGCGCCCGCCGCAAGTATTGCCGCGTATTTCTTAGATTTCTTCATACATTTCCCTCCCGTATGTATTTCAACGCGTACCTGCTATACCAAAACAGACTATTTTTTCCAATTCCGTACAATTTCGAGGATTTTGCTCTTATATACGATATTGCCGTTCCCCGAGGTAAAACAAAGAGGCGGATACACCACGCACCACCAATTATCTCCCGCGCCTGCGCCAAGCTCAATAATCAGCGCAAGATATTCTCCTGCGGGCAACGTGCAATCCTCGTAAATACGCGTGGGGAAGGCTTCCGTTTTCAAATTCGCCTTTGCGCCGTAGGAAAAACCGTTGCGCTCTAACGCGCGTTTGGCAACCGATTCGATATCCCGCAAATGCGACTCTACGCCCAAAACGGCTTCCAACCTCGTTTCATACTCCGCAACAAGCGGGGTGAGATACGCCACCACCTCGTCTTTGACGAGATATTTTACCGCTTGCGCTTCCCGCTCGTTGGAGTCCGCACGAATGTGTATGCGTAAATATTCCGTATTGACGGGCGGCGTAGCGCCTCCTTGCGTGGAAACGCCTACCGCCGCTAAAATTATTATGATTGACGTTAAAAAAATTATGCAAAGTTTTTTCATAAAAATAACCTCCGTGATATGCTCACGGAAGTTATTGACAGTATTTTATGATTTTATACGTACGCGATTTATTTTTCCTCTGCCTCCGACCAATCGTGGTTATGCAGTTCGCCCTCGCTTAAAAGACCGGGATAATCGTTTTGCCGCAACGCCTCGTAGAGTGCGACGGCAACCGAATTGCTTAAATTGAGCGAACGCGCCTGCGCGAACATAGGAATACGCAAACACTCACCCTTGTGCTTTAATAAAAGCTCCTCGGGAAGCCCTTTCGTTTCCTTACCGAACACGAGAAAGTCGCCGTCTTGGAACGCCGCGTCGCTATGCTTTTGCCTTGCTTTCGTGGTGAAATAGAAAAAACGACCGTTCGGGTATTTTTCTTTCAATTCGTCAAAGCTGTCGTAATACGAGATATCGACGAGATTCCAATAATCCAACCCTGCGCGTTTTAAATACTTGTCCGACACCTCGAATCCAAGCGGACGAATCATATGCAAATGCGTACCCGTTGCCGCGCACGTACGGGCGATATTGCCCGCATTCTGCGGGATTTCCGGCTCAACCAAAACAATATGAAACATACTTTTACCCTCCTATATAATTGTACAAGAAAAAACAGTTTTTGGCAAGTATTTTTCGCATATTCCGTAAATTATCACACATACTGCTTGGGAAGGCAAGTGCCTTGAACGGAGTTTATTTATGCAATTTGAAAAAACGGAAACTTTTAAAAACCTTGCCCGCAGCTTTGCGGGGGAATGTCAGGCGGGAATGCGCTATCAAATGCTTGCAAAACTCGCTATGAACGAAAAACTGAAAACGCTTTCAGACGCGTTGAGAACAATCGCCAAAAACGAAACGTTGCATGCTACGCAATTTTTCAACAAAATTCAAGAAAAGGCGGGAAGCTGCGACAATATCGAGTTTGATGCAGGTTACCCCTTTCACGCGGGTACGCTTGTTGAGGGCTTGAAATTTGCCGAACGGGACGAAAAGGACGAATCGGAGGATATTTATCCTACGTTTGCGCAAACCGCGCAAAAAGAGGGCTTCAACGATATCGCCGCTTTGTACCGTATGGTAGCAGACGTTGAGCGGCAACACAAAATTATTTTCAACTATTTGGCAAACGCCGTCAAGAGCGGCACGCTGTATAAAAGCGACAAGCCTTTGCTTTGGATTTGCAGCGAATGTGGTTATATGCACGTTGCCAATGAAGCGTGGAAAATCTGTCCGCTTTGCAAAGCGGAACAGGGCTACGTCGAATTGCACCTTCCTTTCGAGGGCGTAAGAGAATAATGCGACGGATGAGGTACGCGCTTTTAATCTAAAAAAGGAGAAAAAAAATGAAAAACAACCAAAACAACAGCCAAAACGGCAAGCAACAAAAAGCTAAAAATTGCGGTAGCAAAAACTGCGGCAGCAAGAATTGCGGCAGTAAGAACCAAGGCTATAACAATAATGGCGAAAATGAATAAAGGCGGTTTTAACCGCATACCTGCCCCCACCAAAAAGGCTATGGAATTGTTCCCCGAGCCGTCTGATACAGACGTAAACGGGAGCTATACGGGCAGACCGAAAAACAAACGGGAACGCCCCGTTCAAGATGCAGACGATCTGTAAACAAAACAAAAGAGGAAGTCTGCAAAACGCCCCTTGCAAGTGCTTGCAAGGGGCGTAATTTTTACGTTCATTATAACGATTTACTCCCTGCCAACCAACTCATCTAACGTAATACCGTAAAAATTTGCAAGCTGTACACAAAATTCAATATTCGGCAGACCTTTATTTGCCTCCCAATAGCTAATCATCTGTTGCTTTAAACCTGTTCTTCTCGCCAATTCCGATTGCGTTAAACCGTTATGTTCTCTTTGATATTTCAGCGCTTCTCCGTAATTCAACATTTCTACACCTCTCTACTATATATTTTACAGAAATTTATGTATAAATGATTGTCTTACAGAAATTTATGTAGTATAATTATTTATATATCTACTCGCAAGTCTGCAACCACACAAAAACAAGGCAACCGAACGGTTGCCTTGTTTGCATAGTTTTGCTTAAAAATCGTCGTCATCACGTTTACGGCGGCTCGATCTGGGTTCGTACTCAAAATCGTCGTCGTCATAGTCGTCATAGTAGTCGTCATCATCCATATCGTAATAATCGTCGGCGGAAACGTACTCGAAATCGTCCTCCATAGACATATCTTCCTCTTCCTCTTCTTCCTCGTCCTCATCTTCGTCAAATTCGGAATCGGGAATCCCAAGGTCCATATCCTCGTCCTCGTCGTCAAGATAGCTTCTCCACGACGCGTCCTCTTTATCTTCGTCCTCTTCTTCGATTTCGTCCTCGTATTCCGATTTTCTCTTACAGTTTTCGCACATTCTTTCGCCGTACTGCATATAGTTTTCGCCGCAGATCGGGCAAAGCTCCGTTTCTTCCATATTTTCTTCCACTTCAAAATCGTCCGTGAAAGTTTTTTCGCCGCTCAGTTCCTTTACGCAGACCTCGCAATATTCTTGTTCGTCCGCGTCGATAAAATTCAATTCGCATCTGGGGCATAACACATATCTTGCCATATATTCTTTTCCCTCGTTTCGGCGGGTTGCGCCGTATCACTATTTTATTTTGCTATATTATATTAAGATTTATCAATTTTGTAAACTGTTTTTATGCCGTTTTTTTATTTTTATTAAAAATTTTTCGTAATTTTCAAAAAATCAGCCGCTCTTCTTACAAAGAGCGGCTATTTTTCACTTTATTCGTCTTTTTTCTCTTCTTCGGTCGATTCTTCGCTCGCTTCCGTTTCGACTGTTTCTGCCATCGTCGCTTCCTCTGCGGGAGCTTCTTCCGTCGCCGTTTCTTCCGTCGTTTCCTCTGCGTAAACGTCGATAGATTGATCGTCCGTTGTATCAATCTTCTTCTTCGCTGCGTTTACAATAGAAGCTTCTTCCTGTGCCTTCGCTTTCTTCTTCTTTGCGCGAATGACAAACAAGGGCACAAGCACGCCTGCGGCTACCACAAGAACGCTACCTACTACAATCAAGACGATTGCCCAAGCCTCCAATCCCGTTTCTTCCGTTGCGTCCTGTTTCGGCGTAGGCAACGAATTGACCCAAGCCTCGTCGATTGCCGTCACGTCGCTCGATTTCATTTTACCAAGAAGCGTAATGAACTTGTTTTCAAGCTTCAAAGCATCCGCTTTCGTTGCATCAAACAGCGCAACGAACGAATCGAAGCTTTCCTTTTGGTTGGCGTCGTATAACTCATTCTTATAGGCTGCGTCGAACACCTTTCTTTCGCCCGTGCGGAAGTAGTATTCCATTGCCGATTGCAAATCCGTATCGTCCGTATATTCGTCAATCTTTTCTTGCACGGCGTCATACGCTTCGTTTACCTGCTTCAATTCTGCTTGCGTTGCGGGGATATCCGTCGTATAAACATAGTTATACGAAGTAGAACCGAACGATTGCTCGTTGGAATACAGGAGCTTGTCGCCCACAAATTCAGGCTTGTACCACGAGGAGTTCCATTCCACGCCGGGGAAAGACAATTCCGTGTATTCCGCATCATCAAAGAACATCGGCTTGTAATTATCCTGCGTACCCTTGCAGTTGATACGCTTCAAGGCATTGCCGTTGCCGCTCTCAGATGCCGTATAGTAGTATAAATAATCGCCCTTTACCTGCCAAAGCGTTGCATCCGTAGCCTGCGTGTAGAACACGACGGGCGTTTCATCCAACGTAGCGCGCGTAATGTTTGCGCCGTTGAGATACAGATAGTAGTGTTTGTTGTTTTCGATATAGAACACGGCAGAGCCGGTATTGGTCGTATCTCTTGCAACCGTAACGAGCGAACCGTTACCCTTAATCGCATTCCAAGTTTCCGTTTTGGAAGCATCTGCAAGATAATACAGCTTCGTATTTTCGCCCTCGGAAGAGGTCTTGGTCACTTCCGCGCGGGTGAAGTATACACCGTCGTTCTTATAGCCCGTAATCGTGTACGTGTAGCCGAACGGAGTTGCGCTTTCGTTGACGTTCGCGGCATTGAACTGCGTAGCCGTTTCCTGCGAAGAACCTACGCCGTCCAAAACGAGCTTACCCAAGTTGACGTACGGATACGTCGCGTAATCGCCCATTGTATACGGCGCGTCCGTCTTGTCCTCTTTCGCTTCGTTGATCGCCGCGTTCATTTCGGCTTCCTTGAAATCGTATTTGCCGCCGTTAGACGTTTCATAATATGCTTTCGACGCGTCGAATTTCGTTACCGTAGCCGCCGCGTTTACGCAATAGAGCTGGTCGTAGTCAGCCGTCGAAGAATTATCCGTTTCCGCGTCCGTAACCACGCTCATTGTATAATATACGTACGGGCTTGTAGGATCGGACTCGTTATAGAAGAAAGACGATTTTGCGCCTTTTACAAGCGTTGTTGCTTTGCCCGTCTTGCAGTTGAAAGACTTCAACGCGCTATCCTCTTCATACAAGCAGTACACCGTACCGCCCTCTTCGACAAAACGGTATTTCGACGAATTATCCGAAAGACGGAAGAAATACTTGTCAATATCGTTCATAGGCGCTTCGCTGCCGTCGAGCTTTGCGCGCTTAAAGTCAATCCAGGTGTTCTGCACGTCGCCCGCCATATTCTTATCCGTCGTAGGCGTTGCGTAATATACGTAGTCACCGTAAATATAAATACCTGCGTCATAGTTTTGCGCTACGAACAGCGAGGGTACGATTGTTTTCACTTTCGTATAGTCGCCCGAAGCAAGGTCCGTTTTGGCAATACGCATCAGCGATCCTTTTACCACTTCGCCATACTCATTCGACGCGGTATATTCCTCTGCGCCGTTGATAAAGTACACGAAGTCCCCCTGTTCCACGGCAAAACCGCCGTTGGAAGCGACTGCGCCGCCTTGATAGCCCGTAATCGCATCCCCTTTATACTCGTTGTTCTTACAACCCGCAAATGCACCGACAAGGAGCGTTGCAGCCGCTACGAGCGAGAGTATCTTTTTCGTTTTCTTCATATATGCCTCCAATGTGTTACAAAGCAATCGCGTATAGTTTCGGTAAAACGTAAATCCGCTTTACCGCATAAAATACCTACTATAACGCATATTCTATTATACCGCAAAACGCAACAAGAAGCAATTAAAAACAAGCCGTTTTTTGGCTTTTTTCTGCGAAATTTTTCAAAAGGAGGTATTTTTTGTATTGGAAAACTTCTCTGTTTTAAAATTTTTACAATCCTTGCTTACGCAACCGCCCCAAGCGCAAGCAGACGCGTCCCCGCCCGAGCCTGTATCGGAAACGGAGATGCCCCCGTCTGCCACGGAAGAACAGACAAATGAAACGCCGAACGCTTCACAGGACGCTTTTTTGCGGTTTATGGAAGAGCACGAACGACGGGCAAAACGAACCAAACGGTAGCGCGAAAACGAAAAAAGCCGCTTCTCCGTAAGGAAAAGCGACTTTGCTTTTGTTGTATTGCAAATTATCTCTTCGAAAATTGCGGTGCACGACGAGCTTTCTTCAAGCCGTACTTCTTTCTTTCCTTTGCGCGAGGGTCTCTCGTAAGGAATCCCGCTGCTTTCAGAACGGGACGGCTGTTTTCTTCCGCTTCGAGCAATGCGCGCGCTACGCCAAGACGGATAGCGCCTGCTTGACCCGTGTAGCCGCCGCCGATTACGTTGACGATTACGTCGTATTTCCCTTCCGCTTCAACAGCTACGAGAGGCTGTTTTACGATATACTGCAAAGTACCTTGCGGGAAGTAATCCTCGAAAGTACGGTCGTTAATAACGATCGTTCCGTTGCCGCCGGGGATAAGACGAACGCGGGCGATCGCTTTCTTTCTTCTGCCCGTACCCCAGAATTGAAGTTTCTTTTTAACGTTTGCTTTTGCCATAATTCAATCCTCTCTTTTAGTCAACTTTAAGCACTTCGGGCTTTTGCGCCGCGTGATTGTGTTCCGCGCCTTTGTAAACACGGAGTTTTTTAAGCATAACTCTTCCAAGGCTGTTTTTGGGAAGCATACCTTTTACAGCTTCGTATACCGCAAGGTCGCTCTTTTCCGCCATCAATTTCTTGTAGGGGATTTCTTTCAAGCCGCCGATATAACCGCTATGATATCTGTAAAACTTATCTTCGAGCTTCTTGCCCGTCAAAACGACCTTATCCGTGTTGATAACGATTACGAAATCACCCGTATCAACGTTCGGCGTATACGTCGGTTTGTTTTTACCGCGAAGCACGGAAGCTACGCGGGTCGCAAGACGACCGAGGGGCATACCCGCCGCGTCTACGACATACCACTTTCTTTCAACCGTTTCGGCGTGAGCCATATAGGTCTTCATAATATGTTACTCCTTTTATTTCGTGTGTATTTTTTCAACGTTTGCTTTTGCGAAGCGCCTCGTCTACCGCTTAATTAACGGGGATAAACGGGTTTTTCAAGGTGCTTTGCGCAACTTGCCTATTTATTGTATATTGAAACGAAATTTAAGTCAAGCTGTTTTGATTGACTTTTTTCAATTTTTTTTATTTTTTTTAAAAAAATTTAAGGGTGCGACCCTTTACGGAGTTTTACTACCTTATTTTCGTTCTTTTATTTTGCCTACGACGGTTTGGGCGTATGCATTTGTCAAGTTTTTATCGCGACGGGGAGCGGAGTTTTACCACCTTGTTTTCGTTCTTTAAGGAACTTCGTACCTGTATAAGCGCAGTTGATTCTTACATTCTTATATACGCGTATACGCGCGCGCGTGAAGAAACGGCTGTAACCTTACGTTACAGCCGTTTTCGTTTTCAATTTTCTTATTTCTGTTTATTGAGAATAATTTGCAAGCTGTCCTTTGCGCCGAACGTCATCACGTCGTCTGCAACCGTTGCCGTATATTCCACGCCTTCAAGGGTGATGGTCACTTTATTATCGTCGCCCGTTTTCCACGTGCCCGTGCCTTCCAACGTAAAGATACCCATAATACTGATGGATACTTCCGCAACGTCTTTGTCTTTCAATTCGATATACGAATCGCTCGTAACACTCAACGACGCGCCGCCCATTTTATAGGACGTTACCACATATTTGCCCTTTTCGCCGCAACCCGCAAAACAGAACAAAGCCATAATAACGACAAGCAACGAAACCAATAAAGATTTTACCTTTTTCATATCTGCCTCCTGAAAATTTTGGTATCTGTATTATAGCATATGAAAAAAGCGTTTGTCAAGAACCTTTCAAAAAATTTTTTCATAAAAACGTGAAGAATTGTAAATATTCACAAAAAATGTTCTAAACCGTCCAGAAAAAAAATTAAAAAAAATCTTTTCCCGTTTTATTTACATTTTTCTCCGTTCGTGTTAAAATATATTTGTAAATCGGTTGCGAACAACCGAAACAAAACAGCTCATCATTTTCCCCCTTATCATATAGGTAGCCGCCTTGGAACGCAAGTTCCGAGGCGGCTATCGTTTTATACCGTATGTCCGTTACGTTCTAACACGTCGACAACCTCCGCCGCCGCGCTCTCGCAAATTTCTATCTTCTCCGCTTCGACCATTACCCGCACCAGCGGTTCTGTACCCGATTCCCGTACAAGTATTCTGCCTGTATTGCCAAGCCGTTGCGCAATACGTTCAACCGTTTCCTGTACAGCGCCGTCCGTTCTTGCCGCCGTCTTATCCTTAACGCGCACGTTTTTCAAGACTTGCGGATATTCTTTCATTCCTGCGACTGCCTTGGAAAGGGTAGTCTTTTTATCTATAAGCGCTTGCATTACTTTGAGACTCGTCAAAATGCCGTCGCCCGTCGTGGCGTACTTGGAGAAAATGATATGTCCCGACTGCTCCCCGCCGAGTATATACCCCTCTTGGGACATTTTTTCGTAGACAAACCGATCGCCCACCGCCGTCCTTTCATAAGCAATACCCAGCTCGTCAAGGGCTTTAAACAGCCCGAAATTAGACATTACCGTCGTAACCAAGGTATTTTTCACAAGCTTGCCGCGCTCCTTCATATACCGCGCGTAAAGGTACATAATTTTATCCCCGTCTACAAGCCTACCCTTTTCGTCCACGCAAAGGCATCTATCCGCGTCGCCGTCGTACGCAAACCCTATATCAAGCCCGTTTTCCACTACAAATTTTTGCAGTCCCTCGATATGCGTAGAACCGGCGTTTTCGTTAATATTCACGCCGTCGGGGTCGGCGTTTAAAACGTACGTTGTTGCGCCAAGCGCGTCAAACACGCTTTTTGCGATATTCCACGAACTGCCGTTGGCGCAGTCCAAGCCCACTTTCCAGCCCTTAAAGCTGTAAATCCCCAGAGAGATAAGATACCCGATATAACGGTTTCTGCCCGCCACGAAATCGACGGTGCGCCCGATTTTTTCCCGCTTGGCGTACGGGATTTCGGGCGTTACGCCGTCGAGATACGCCTCGATTGCATCCGTCAAGGCATCATCTGCCTTTTCCCCTTCTTCATTGAACAGCTTGATACCGTTGTCGTAAAAGGGATTGTGGCTTGCGGAAATCATTACCCCGCAATCAAACCGCTCCGTACGCACGCAATACGCCACGGAGGGCGTCGTTGTTACGTGCAGCAAATATGCATCTGCGCCCGACGATACGATACCGCCCGCCAACGCATACTCGAACATATATCCCGAACGACGCGTGTCTTTGCCAATGACGATACGCGCGCGTTCTTGCTTCTTCTCGCTGTAATACCAGCCCAAAAATCTGCCTACTTTAAAGGCGTGCTCCGCCGTCAGACCGCCATTCGCTTCGCCGCGAAAGCCGTCCGTTCCAAAATACTTACTCATTTTTTTATTTCCTCTTTTAATTATTCCGCAGGTCAACAACCGTTATTTAGCGTTTCTCAACTATTTCGCTTTTTGTTTTGTAGATATGATTTTCCTCCACCGTGCCCCGCACGCAGGACAAGGGATAAATTTGCGCGCTTCTGCCCACGACCGAACCGGGATTCAACACGCTGTTACAGCCCACCTCGACGTAATCGCCGAGCATTGCGCCCACCTTTTTTAAGCCCGTTTCATACGCTTCCTCGCCCCGCCGTATCACGACGGGTGTTTTGTCGGACTTGACGTTGGAAGTCACCGAGCCTGCGCCCATATGCGCCTTATAGCCCAAAATACTGTCGCCCACGTAATTGAAATGCGGAACTTGCACGCCGTCGAACAAAATCGTGTTTTTCAATTCGACCGAGTTTCCCACTACGCAGTTGTTTCCGATCAACGCGCTGCCACGAATAAACGCGCAATGGCGCACCTCCGTTTCTGCGCCGATAATACAGGGCGCGCAGATACAAGCCGTCGGCGCGATTTTCGCCGTCTTGTGTACCCATACTTCGGGGGAAAGCTCCGTGTATTCCGAACTGTCAAGCTTTCTGCCCAACCTACCGATAAAAGCTTTCAAACCCTTTAACGCTTCCCAAGGGTAAGTAAACCCTATAAGGTATTCCTTGGCTTGCGTTTTTTCTAAATCGTATAAATCTTGAATTTTATACATTTTTTATCTCCTCTTATTTTATTCTCACCCGTTTCCCTCTCTTTCAGTATTTGCCGTTTTCACCTCCAATATTTATTGTATGTAGACCTGCGTTGAAACGATTATAACATATACGGCAAGAAAAAGTCAATCGGCGCACGGAAATTTTTTCCGTACGCCGATAATATCCCAAACGCATTCGCGCTTCCGTAGGAAGCAATTCCTTTTAGATTGCTTCGCTTCGCTCGCAATGACAGGGCAGGGTCATTGCGAGGAGGGCAACGCCCGACGCGGCAATCTCTCCCGTTCCGTCATTGCGAGAGACGACAGCCTCGCGGCAATCTTTTACAGTAGATTTATACGCTTTCTCCCATCTCGAAAGCGATTTGCATAAGCTCGGGTCTGTACTTCACCTCGCCGCGCTTTTGAACGCCCTTACCGTACAGTACGCCCTTTTCCTCGTACCCGTCTATACACTTGGCAAATCCGCGCAAACATGCAAGCGTGCCGTCCATTGTGTCGCTGTCCTCTTCCGCCGCCGTCATAATATAGAACAAATCTTTATTCTTGATTTCCGTCCAACGCGCAAGCGTTCTGTCGATTACGGCTTTGAGTTGCGCGCTCACGGAATAAAAATACACGGGCGAAGCCAAAACGAGCGTATCGCAATCGATAATTTTCTGCAAAATATCCGCCATACCGTCATCTATCACGCATTTTCCCTCGTGCTTAGCACAATAGTAGCAACCTTTACACGGTGCAATTTCTTGCTCGGAAATAAAGATTTTCTCCACCTCGTTCCCTTTGGACAACGCGCCCTTTGCGAACTCGTCGCAAAGCACGTCCGAATTGCCGCCCTTTCTCGGGCTTCCCGAAAGAATAAGTACCTTTTTCATTGTATTTACCTCTATGATTCAAATAATAAATATATTATAGCACGTTTTTTGCCGTTCGTCAATTAAAATATTTATTTTCAAAATTTTTCTATGGTTATTGCCTTGTGTTACCATACCGACAAGAATATCCACGCCCGTAAACTTACAACGTTTGTCACAACAAAAAACCGCGGACTTGTGCAAAGTCCGCAGTTTTTTTAGCCGAAATTATTTCGCGCAGTTCTTTTTAAGCGTTTCAAGGTTCGCCATGATTTCCTTAGGCATCTTGTCGCCGAAGTTATCCGCATAGTATTTCGTGATTTCTTCCGCTTCTGCCGCCCAGCGTTCTTTGTCAACTTCGAGGAGCTTTTCAAGCGTAGCCGCGTCGATATCGCAACCCTCGATATTGATATCCTTTGCATACGGCAAGTAACCGATAGCCGTTTCACGAGCGTCAACCTTTTCGTCGCAACGATCCAAAATCCAATCGATTACACGCATATTGTCACCGAAGCCGGGCCACATGAAGTTGCCGTTTTCGTCCTGACGGAACCAGTTTACGTTGAAGATCTTAGGTTGCTTGCTCTCTTCCACTTTCGCACCCATATCGATCCAATGCTGGAAGTATTTATCTACCGAGTAGCCCATGAAAGGCTTCATTGCCATCGGGTCGTGACGAAGCACGCCTACTGCGCCCGTAGCTGCAGCCGTCGTTTCGGAGGACATAATCGTTC
>JAFTPR010000002.1 GCA_017463145.1 Clostridia bacterium | reverse complement strand
CCAAGCTGATCGAGGCACATTTTGCCTACGCGCGTCATAATCATCATATTGAGTACGACGTAGATGGAGTCCGTAATCTCGATACCGATTTTGGAGAAAGGCGAACCTACAACGCCCATCGAATAGGGAATAACGTACATTTTTCTGCCCGCATACGCATTTCTAGCAATTTCGTTTACCATCGCGTAAGCTTCTTTGGGGGATTTCCATTTAACGATGGAATGAGGAAGCGCGTCCTCTTCGTTTTCGCAGCAAATAAAGGTTCTGTCCTCTACGCGCGCAACGTCGTTTTCTGCGGTTCTGTGATAATAGCAATCGGGCAAAAGCTCTTGGTTGAGCTTAATCATTTCGCCCGTAGCGCAAGCTTCCGCTCTGAGCGCATCTCTCTGTTTGTCGCTACCGTCAAACCAAACGACTTCGTCAGGATTTGCAAACGCCTTACAATCTGCAACGAATTGAAGAACTTTCTTGTTGTTGGTCATAATGTATCTCCTTGAAAATATTTCTTTTTTCCTTTTTATTTTGGGAAGCGAGAGGATATTTTATACATTCTCTCATAAATTGCCCCTCTCTCCACCAAGTAGCCAAGTCCATATAATTTGAAATGGTTTTTGAGTGGCGAATTTTGCCGCCTATTGCGTTAAACGCCTCGCCAAACCCTGCGTACTGCAAGGGTGCTTTTGCCGAAAGACGCCTTCTGCGCCAGTTTAAATTATATTAACTTGGATACATTATAACATATATTTTGTCGATTGTAAACTGTTTTGTTGGAAATTTTTTCATAAACGAGAAAAATTTATCGATTTAGCGAGTGTGGCGGCGCAAAGCGGGCTTTTGCTTTGCAATACAATTTATTTTCGGTACAGTCAAAAAACGGAGCGCAGGTCAATGAAGAAACACCTGCGCCCCAAAAAAGGAGGTTTATAAGTAAAAGCTGTGTTAATCAAGTGCGTTACAGAACTTTTATTCGGTGGTATTATAACAGACAATTTCCCATTTGTCAATACCCTGCGAGAAAAATTTTTTCCGATTTTTACAAAAAAATTTTTTCTGTTTTTCCTCTCTGCCCTATCCCGCTTGACAAAACCGCATAAAAATACTATACTTATGATAATTTAGGTTAAGGACTTTATACGAATGAGAGTTGTTATCAAGGTAGGCACATCTACCCTTGCGCACGCAACGGGCAGGCTCAACATCAAACGGACAAGCGAACTTTGCAAGGTTATCAGCGATTTGAAGAATGCGGGCAACGAGATTGTCCTCGTTTCCTCGGGCGCAATCGGTATGGGCGCAGGCAAACTTTCCTTAAAGGGAAAACCCTCGGATATTCCTACCAAACAAGCCGCCGCCGCTGTGGGACAATGCGAATTGATGTACACGTACGACCGTCTTTTCGCCGAATACAACCACACCGTCGCGCAAATTCTGTTGACCGGTTCAGACTTTACCGCTCCCGACAGACACGAAAACTTCAACAACACAATCTTTCGACTGTTGGAGCTGAACGTTCTGCCCATTATCAACGAAAACGACACAATTGCCACCGAGGAAATCAAGGTCGGCGACAACGACACCCTTTCCGCGCTCGTTGCGGCAAGCGTTCAGGCAGAGCTTTTAATCATTCTTTCGGACGTGAACGGGCTGTATTCCGCAGACCCGCATAAGGACGAAAACGCCCAACTCATCAAAGAGGTACACGGTATCGACGAGAGCGTGTACGCCTTGGCGGGCGGCGCAGGCACCAGCTTGGGCACGGGCGGTATGAAAACCAAGCTCAACGCCGCAAAGCTGGCGGGCGAATCCGCTTGCGATACGGTAATCGCCAACAGCAAAAATCCCGAAATTCTCTACGATATCGTTGCAGGAAAAGACGGCGCGTGGACGAGATTTTTCAGCAAATAAGGAGCAATCTATGAGAACAATGCAAGAAATTCTTGTCGGGGCAAAAAAAGCGGCTCGGCAAGCGGCTGTCTTGACGGAGGCACAGAAAAACGCCGCGCTCGAAAATATGGCGCAAGCCCTCGAACAAAATACGGACAAAATCCTCCAAGCGAACGCGGTAGACCTTAAAAACGCTGAGGGCGTGTTGCCTGTCGTTATGCTCGATAGGTTACGCCTCGACGAAAAACGTATCACCGCTATGGCAAAGGGTATACGCGAAGTAGCCGCCCTTCCCGATCCCGTAGGCAAAACGTTGGAAACGACAACGCTCAAAAACGGGCTTACCGTGACAAAACGGCGCGTTCCGCTCGGCGTAATCGGGATTATTTACGAAAGCCGCCCCAACGTCACTTCCGACGGCGCGGCGCTCTGCTTTAAGAGCGGTAACGCCTGCATTTTGCGGGGCGGTAAGGATGCGTTCCACTCCTCATATGCAATCGTTGAAATTTTGCGGGATACGCTCAAAGCAAACGGCTTGGACGAAAACCTTATCAACCTGCCTCAGGACACCTCCCGCCAATCGGCTGCCGAGCTGATGACAGCGGTGGGCTACGTAGATGCTTTGATTCCGCGCGGCGGCGCAGGACTGATACGCTCCTGCGTAGAGAACGCCAAAGTACCTTGTATACAGACGGGTACGGGCATTTGTCATATCTACGTGGACGAAAGCGCAGATTTTGCTATGGCTCTCGATATTATCGACAACGCCAAAACAAGCCGCCCTTCCGTTTGCAACGCCGAAGAGGTATGCCTCGTACACGAAAAAATAGCCCAAGACTTTTTACCCTTGCTTGCCAAACGGTTGCAAACGGATAAAACGGCGCAGGGCTTGGCGCGCGTAGAGCTTCGTTGCGACGAAAAAGCGTACGGTATTATCGGCGGCGTAAAGGCAAACGAAACGGACTTCGATACGGAGTTTTTGGACTACGTTTTGGCAGTAAAAGTGCTTTCTGGCGTGGACGAAGCAATCGAGCATATTGCGCTCCATTCAACGGGGCACAGCGACGGAATCGTAACCGCATCCAAGGAAAATGCGGAAAAATTCACCCTGCAAGTGGACAGCGCGGCAGTTTACGTAAACGCTTCCACACGTTTTACCGACGGAGGCGAGTTCGGCAAGGGTTGCGAAATCGGCATTTCCACGCAAAAGCTCCACGCAAGAGGTCCTATGGGCTTGGAAGAGCTGACCTCGTATAAATATATCGTCCAAGGCAACGGACAGGTAAGAAAGTAAACGGAACGCTTGGCTTTCATGATTGCCGCTTCGGGCGTTACCCGCTCACAAGGACAGTACTGTTAAAAAACAAAAAGGAGAACCACTATGTATACACTCGGATTTATCGGCTGCGGCAATATGGGCGGCGCGCTTGTAAAAGCGGCAGCAAAAGCCGTCGACGGCAAAACAATCGCTATCGCCGATTTCGACCAAACCAAACTTGCCACACTTCAAAAAGACTGCGGCGCAGTCCCCTCCACGGCGGAAGAAATCGCAAAAACGTGCAAATTCGTCGTGCTCGGCGTAAAACCGCAGAATATGCAAGCTATGCTTGCACCCCTTGCCGATACGCTCAAAACACGCGGCGACGTTGTTCTGATTACAATAGCGGCGGGCGTATCTATCGCAGGGATTTGCGGCTATATCGGCGCGGAATTGCCCGTCATTCGCATTATGCCCAACACCCCCGCACTCGTGGGCGAAGGTATGATTTTGTACGATACGAAAGGCGTTTCCGCCAAGGACGAACAGGCATTTCTTGCTTGCTTTGCAAAAGCGGGTACACTCGATAAACTCCCCGAAGAAAAAATAGACGCCGCAAGCGCCCTGTCGGGGTGCGGTCCTGCGTTCGTGTATGCGTTCGCCGAAGCGCTTGCAGACGGCGCGGTGGAGTGCGGTCTTGCACGCGATAAAGCAAATTTGTATGCGGCGCAAACGCTCCGCGGCGCAGCGGAAATGTTGCTTACTTTCGGACACCCTGCCGACTTAAAGGATGCAGTATGTTCCCCCGGCGGCACAACGATTGCAGGTATTCACGCTCTCGAAAACGGCAGATTTCGCGGCGTAACAATGAGCGCTGTCCTCGCCGCTTACCAACGTACGTTAGAGCTGAAAAAATAAGTTTATTTATAAAGATGTATAAATCCCCGCCGTATTTTGTAAACACGAAATACGGCGGGGATTTTTTCTTGCTTTGAACATGCAAATTACTCAAATTGATTTGCCAAAATGTCGGCGGTCAGGCGCGCGAGATTCATATCGCTCCCGTCCATTTTCGCGCCATCCTCACGCGATAACACCGCTACCGCGCCAAGGCAATCTCCGCCTGAAACAATCGGCACAATTACCTGCGCCGTTACGCCCTCTTCGCGGGAAGAGGTAAGCGGGAGAATATCTCCGCCGTCTGCGGCGTTCGCCATATAGCTTCTGCGTTCCCGCAGGATTTTTTCCATATCTTCGGAAAGGCTCTTGCCGTCAAGTTCCTTTTTGCCGTCGCCGTAAGCGTGCAGTACGCCGTCCGTATCGCAAATAACGGCAAGTTTCCCGCTTAAATCGTTCAAGGAACGGGCAGTCGCTTTGCTGAAACGCTCCAACGTGGCGATCGGCGAATATTTTTTGAGCATAAGCTCGTCACGGTCTGTAAAGATTTCGAGAGGATCGCCCTCTTTTATACGCAGCGTGCGACGGATCTCTTTTGGTATCACCACCCGCCCCAGCTCGTCTATTCTTCGTACGATTCCGGTTGCTTTCATAAAAATTCCTCCATTTACAAATATTGTGTGCTCTCCATTCGGGAATATACAAAAAGAAAAAAAGATTTTTTAATTTTTTTTCAAAAGGTAGATAAAATGAGTTGACAAACGCAATCGGTTGATATATAATAATGTTCGTTAATGCGGTCGTGGCGGAACTGGCAGACGCGCAAGACTAAGGATCTTGTGGGTAACTCCATGCAGGTTCAATTCCTGTCGACCGCACCAGCGTAAGGCATTTATGCAAAAAATCTTGCATAAATGCCCTTTTTCTTTGTGTTTTTGTATAAATATTCCGTCTAAAATCGTTAATTTTTACGTTTTTAGCACCGATTGGCGTGTTTTTTGGCGTGTGAAATAGATAGAAAGACCTATCGATTATTCCTGAACAACCTGTCGATTGAAAAATAAGCGAAAATCTTTTGTTTTTTGGCGTTTATTTGGCGTATGGTAATTTTTAGGGCATACAAAAGCAAAACCGTTTGGCGAGTGATTTTCTCACCAAACGGCGTTTTATTATTTAGTTAAAACTCAAATACGACTTTATCCATTTCCGATTTCATAAACTTATCGGGGAAGTGCGTATATACACGCCCGACAAGCCGTTCGCTACTATCGCCCATCCAAATATCGACGATATCGGGACGAACGAACTGTTGACAAACGGTGGCGAACGTATGCCGTAAATAATACTGCGTGATTTCTTCATCGTTCATAATCCGCTTGAAAATTCGGTTGAGTACGTCCGTTCGGTGCGGAAAGACAATCGGCTCGTCCAAATTGAGTTGCTCTCGTGCCTGACGGCAAATAGGGATTTTCTTATACTCGATTTTCCCGTTCTTGCGCTTGGCGTTCCGCGCGATTAAGAAATCGCCTTCAAAGTGTGCGTCTTCTAATTCACAAGGTCGCAAACCGAAATATAAAAGAATGAGAAAGGTGCGTTTATATTCTTCAAATTCAGGCGAATTTAAGCGTTCTACAAGCGTTTTCTGCTCGTCATAGGTCAACGCCCTGCGGGTGTTCCGTTCGGCGCGTTTGAACGGGATTAAAACCATAGGATTGTACGTGAGTATTCCGCTTGCTATCGCGTATTTGAAAATGGAATTGAAAATTACACGCAAATCTTCGTACACCCGCCCTTCGGCTTTCGTCATAATATTATTGACGTCAATAGTCTTGACGGTGGTTATCCGCATATCGCCGATAGCAGGGAATATGTACCGTTTGCAATAGCTTACGTAATTTTTATGCGTGCGCTCGTTGAGCTTGTCCTTTTTGAATTCCAACCATTCGTTAGCAATCCGCATAAACGAACTCGGCTCGCCCTTGTAATCCTGCCGACGGTGTTTTTAAATTTGGTCGGGCATCGTTTCTTGGATAAACCGTTCTTTCGCCTTTTCAAGCGTCGCGCCCGAAACGTGAATATGATAACCGTTCCGCCGATAGCGGATTTCAAAAATAAAGGCGTTTTTACTGTTTTGGCGTTTGAGAACGTGCGCGGCAAGTCCGTTGGCAATAAATTCTTTCTTGAACGTTTTCGACATCTTGGCAATCTCCTTTTTCGTGAAGTGGGTAATAAAACTTTTTGTGTCAGAGTTTGTGGGTTTGACGAGATTTTCAACCTTGTCTTGCGTGATACTGTTCGATGCAAGTTTCAAGATAAGCTGAATGTTTTCGTCTGCGTTGGGTTTCGTAGTTGCTTCTTTAATCCATTGGGTAATTTGTTCTAATTCTTTTTGATTCATTGTCCTCCTTTTGGAAAATTTCGGTGTTTTGGGTTTTGTATCCTACCATAAATTTTCGTAAATTGCAAATGTTTTTTCATAGTTTTTTTATTTTGTCCATTGATAATTTTTATTTTTCGGCGGTTTAGGCGCACGAGCGCGTTCATTTGCCGTCCGTTTTGCTTCCGTGAGTTTGTCTGGTGCGTGCGTGTGGATAAAGTCAACGTATTCCTTGTATCGTTCAAGTTCGGGGCTTTTCTTTTCAAGTTTACGAAGTTCACTAAAAAGAAAATCGCTGTCTTTGTCCTTAATAGCCTTTTCCTTTTCAAGTTGTTTATAACTTGCAATAAGCCCAACGATTTGCTTGCGGAGTTCGGCTTTTGAAAAGGGTTTCTTCCCGTCAATCGCGTCTTGGAAAGCACGTAAGTATTCTTGCATAGGTTTAATTTTGTCTTGCAGGGCTTGGATTTCTTTTTCTTGCCGTTGCTTTTCCCATTCGTATTTGGTCGTGTGCTTTTTATTGCTACCGACTTCTCCGCGTCCTAACCCGTAACGGATAGAAACTTGTTCGTAAAACTCGTCTTGGAGATTCCCGAACGATAACTGTCCGCCGCGCTGTTCCCAAAAGTCCGAACTACAAATTTTCGGACAGGGGAGTTTTACTTCTTCGTATATACTCTTTCCGTGGTTGTCTTTCGCTTGGATAGGCGAACCTTTTTCATTTCGTAAAACTTTCCCGTCGGGTGCTTTGGCGTAAACTTTTTTCTTTCCCGTATCGACGAGCGGTATATAATATAATTGTAAGTGCGGTGTCGTTTCGTCCAAATGCACGACGGCGGATAAAATATTTTCGTCTGTGCCATGATAACCGATGTGCCGTAAAACGAACTGATAACTACGCTTAAAAAAGTCAATCACCTTTTGTGGCGGCGGTTGACCTTGCACATAGCCAAGCTTTTCAAAGAACGATTTATCCGATGTGATACTGATTCCCTCAAAGGCGACGGACTTTTTCGTTTCCTTAAACGTGGCGTGGGTGGTTTCGACGATAGACTTCCATTGATGAGATAATCCGCCGTCCGATTTTTTGTAATAGTAGTTGAGTGGCGTTCTCGAATCGTCGATATCTTCGTTGCGGTGATGGCGGCTTGTCCGTTCCGTTTCCCCGCCGATTTTACCGAGAGAACCTTTGCTGAATTTTTCTACTCTAATGACTTGATAACTTATAATGTTTTCCTCCTTAGCTTGACAAGAACTGAGCCGAACGAGGTTTTAACGGCAAAAAATTGTTAATACTACGTCAACCTCACTTATAATACTTAGGTATAATTGCGTTCGGTTTTCTTGTCTTAACTTCTTTTTTGCTCGTTAAAACTGCTCCGCACTTGAAAAGACGTGTTTTTTAGCGGTTTTATGTTGGGCGGACGCGCAGACATATTGAACATATATCAAGCGGACGCACGACGGAAAGAGCAAAAAAGACGCTTTTCAAGCTTGTTGCGGTTCAATTCTTGTCAAGCTTTTATTTCATCGCATACACTGGTGGGTGTGTTTGGATTTGAATATATCCATATCTCACTAAGATACAACGCGATGCTTATGTATCCCGTTCGCCCTTGCAGGGGGCATTTTCTAACGTTTTACGTCTGTTAGAAAGACAATAATCCAATCATAGTCATCACCTCCGTAAATGGTATTATATAGAGTTTGAGACATCAACGGGTTACGTCTCAATCTAAAAAAATAAGCAGTATTATAACTTCAAATAGGACACCTAATGTCCCATTTAAGGATTTTTATTATAATAGCTATTGTGGCAACCTAATTGCCCATTATAAAAACTATATTACTTATTTGCGCAACCTAATTGCACGAATAAAAATTTTTCTTAATATAAGGGGAAAACAGCCAGCCTAATTGTCCATTTGAAAAAATATTTTAGTATTATAATTTTTCAACTTGCAACCTATTTTTAGGTTATAAAAATTTAGCAAAGAAAATTATAATAAAAGTGTTTAGACAATGCCTGTCCAAACGCTAAAATTAAGAGAAATAAAAACCAAGATTATTACAATTTAGTCAAGCATAATTTACTAAATCGTAAAAAAGTTCTTGACAAATGCAAATATATGGTTTATAATATAGTAAATCGTAATCCACCAAAAGGAGAATTGATTATGTTTATAGGCAGAGAACGCGAGCTTTCCAATCTTAACAAATTATACAAATCGGATAAATTTGAATTCGCTGTAATATACGGTCGCCGTCGCGTGGGAAAAACTGCGCTTATCAACGAATTTATTAAAGGTAAGCCTGCAATTTGTTTTACGGGCGTGGAAACGAATGCAAAGCAAAATCTTGAAAATTTCAGTAAGTGCATTTTAGAGTACGCTTCGGGAATCAATGCCGATACCACGTTCGGCTCTTTTCAGTCTGCACTGGAATGCGTATTCGAGATTGCCTCACAAAAAAGAATCGTTCTTGTAATCGACGAGTATCCTTACGTTGCGCGCGCATCAAAAAGCCTTGCTTCGACGTTGCAACTCCTAATAGACAAGTATAAAGATACTTCCAAGCTTTTCTTGATTCTTTGCGGTTCGTCAATGTCGTATATGGAAGACCACGTGCTTGCATATAAAGCACCTCTATACGGCAGAAGAACGGCACAGTTCAAAATTCAACCTTTCGACTTCCTTGAAGCTTGCGAATATTTCAAAAAACTTTCCAAAGAAGATCAAGCATTGGCTTACGGTATTATGGGCGGTACACCGCAATATCTTTTACAAATTAACGATAATCTTTCGATTGAAGAAAATGTCAAAAATACTTATCTCAATCCGACGTCGTCTATTTATGAAGAACCGAATAATTTGTTAAAACAAGAAGTGCGCGAGCCTGCAATTTATAACGCTATTATTACAGCAATCGCTACGGGTTCGTCGAAAATGTCTGAAATTTCAAGCAAAGTAGGAGAAGATACCAGCGTTTGTGCGACGTATATTAAGAATTTAATCGCACTCGGTATCGTAAAAAAAGAAACGCCCTACGGCGACGATTCCGCGCGTAAGACGATCTATTCCATTGAGGATAATATGTTCCGTTTTTGGTATCGTTTCGTACCTGAAAATACGTCGATTATCGCACGTGGCGCATCCGATTTAGCGTATAAACGAATCGAACCGCAGTTATCGAACTATATGGGGGCGATTTTCGAGGATATTTGTAAGCAGTATTTGTGGAAACTACTGCTCAACGAAAAATGCACGATAAACTTTACCGAGCTTGGTCGTTGGTGGGGCGCAAATCCCAAAACGCGAAAACAGGAAGAAATTGATATTGTCGGCGTTGCGGATAAAAATACCGCCCTGTTTGCAGAGTGCAAATGGACGAACGAAAAAGTTGACGTGAACGTTTTGGAAAAACTGATTGAGCGGAGCGAATTGTTTCCCCATAAGAACAAACACTATTATGTATTCGCCAAAACGGGCTTTACAAAAGCGTGCGAAGAGCTGGCGAAAAATTTGGGTTGCGTGATTCTCATTGCGTACGCAGATATGAATTATTAGAATTGATTTTTATGCGTTTAGATTAAAAAATTGACGAAACAATATAATTATGGTATAATAATTTAGCCAATCAAACGATATTTCAAAAGGAGGAACCTATATGCCTAAAATCATGGAAATCATAGCGAAGGAAACCAAAGGGAAAAGTTATCAAACTTATAAGTATAGTTTTGATTCCATTGGAATCCCTTCTATCGATTATGATAACGATGAAAAAATCATACAGTGGAAAAACCAAGGTGAAACTATTGAATATAAAACATATATTCCTCTGAAAGAAGAAGCAGATCGTATTAGTGAACAAACACCGCTCCTTAAGTATTTTTTAGATGGATCACGGCATGTATACAAAGTCGATGATATGGCATATGGAAATCAAGTGTTCCCGATTATTGCAGGGCAAGTTGGAGTTGGTTGCTGTAAACGCGTTGATAAAATTATGTCGAAAGAGCTTTTTTATAGAGACTTGGTTTTGGTTCTCCCTGATAAAAGCGACCCTGAGGGGTGGGATAAAGGCTATTTCAAGTCAAAACTCCAAAAAATAAACCAGAGTGAAGAACTCCAAAGGTTGCAGTTGGAATTCTCCGAGATTTTAACATACAAAACATCAAAAAATGCAACCGACCGAGTTAAACTTGAAGATTTAGCAATTGCAAAAGTCCAAGATTATATGATTGATTGTGAAAAGAAAATGGTTGAACAATTGGTCAGAGATAAAAAGTTGGGGCAATACAGCTATCTATTGAAAGATGGTTCTTTAGAGTATATGCAAACAGGGAGAGAAGACCCACGTTCTCTACAAAGAATAAAGAACAATTATCGTTGGGTTATAGGCGTTTCAAAATCCTTTAACCCAGAAACGATAAAAGACCATACAGGCAAACCTAATGCAAATTATATTGCTGAACTCCCCTTACATCATCGTACCCCTGTTGCGCGTTATAGAAACAGTTATTCTGGTGATGTGGAATTTGCGGTTTGGTATATCAGACTAAGGGACAAACGGCAAACCCATACGCCTTTTGATGGTGTAGTAAAAGTTGAAAAAATTTTAATGGATAGAGAAATGAAATATGGGATAGAAAGCGATGAGGTTGATTTAATTTCCGCTAATATCCTTAATGAACGAAATCCTACCTGTTATGGTACAGATAAGCGTTGGGCAAATCATTTGTATCCCGTATATTTAACCGAAACTTTTGTAAAGAGTAACTACATAAACACAAATACGTTTTTGCACTTATTTTAAGGAGGAAAAACATGTCTGATAATAAAGTAATTGGTAGAGTTTTAGCGACAGAAAAATGCCCTACTACAATCGATAAGTTTACATTTTGGACGAAATCTAATTTAATTTTAAATCCCTTTGATGTGGTGAAGATAGAACACGTTAATGGCTCCCATTCTTATGGCGTAATAGAAGATATTGCGCATATCACTGATGCGGCAAGCTTTTTAACAAATTTCATATCCAGTGATTTTGGCGATGTCGGTGTGGAAGCAAATACTTTACGCGTTGGCATGAATTATGTTACTGCAAAAGTGGCATGCAATGATAAAAATATTTATATTCCTTTACAGAGCAATGCAAAGGTTATGTTGGCAACTGCAGATGAGATAGAGTATGCGTTAGGGTTAAATGGTATTCAAAATCCTCTTGTATGTGGTTATCTTGAAATGTATGAAGGAACGGAAGGACATAAAAAAGTAACATTGCCTGTATCGTTAAATTCCAAATTCATTATTGGACCCGAAGGTGCACATTTGAATATTTCTGGTATATCAGGTCTTGCAGCAAAAACATCCTACTCTATGTTTTTGTTAAAAGCAATTCAAGACCGTTATTTAACCAACGAGGATGAAGATGATAGTGTTGCGTTCGTATTGTTTAATGTAAAAGGGAAAGACCTTTTGGCTATTGATGAGTTAAATGAGTTCTCGGATAGCAAAAACCCCGAAAAAGCACAGGAAACATTATTTAAGCAATATGAAGCACTTGGATTAACCCCTGAACCTTTTAAAAATGTGCAGTATTATTATCCATACTCCATTGAAAGAACTGCTCATTGGAATACATATTTGTCGCCAGAAGAAGTCAAAGAGAAACTGGAAACGAAAAAGGGCAAAATGTATAAATATATTTATGAGGACGACAAAGAAAATCTTGATTTGATGTTTGCAAATGTGGATGATTCCACGCAAACCATGGACTCAATTATCACATATATTATGTCGGGACAAGGTGATTTTGGGACAATTTCCACTTGGCAGGAGTTTTTAGAGTGCGTTAAGAAAAAATGCAGCCCTGATAAAGCTTCTTCGGATAAAGAAATTGCTGTTACAAGTTGGAGAAAGTTTTATCGTATTATCAATAAAAGCATCGCGGATAATAGAATTTTTGCAAACCGTGTTTGTCCTGAGGATAACGAGACCCGATTGGAAGAATCATTAAAGCATATTAAGAAGAATGAAGTTCATGTGATTGATATTGCCAAGTTATCTGAAGATAAACAAGCATTCGTATTCGGTGACGCTATACGAACAATTTACGATTTGCAATTAGGACAATATAACGGGGAAGCCAATGTTAATCCCCCCTCACGTATTGTAATTTTTATTGATGAATTAAACAAGTATGCTTCAAAGGATGCACCTAAGAATTCTCCGATTTTACGGCAAGTTTTAGATGTGGCGGAACGTGGACGTTCTCTTGGTGTTGTTCTCTTTGCGGCGGAACAATTTAGAAGTGCTATTCACGATAGAGTAACAGGAAACTGTTCCACTCACGCTTATGGGCGAACGAATTCTATTGAAATTACGAAAAGTGATTATCGTAGTATTCCAGACGTCTATAAAACTATGATGACGCGCTTGAATCAAGGTGAATACATTATTCAAAATCCTATATTCCGCTCGTTATTGAGTATTAAATTCCCGAAACCTATTTATAAACAATTTAAGTAAGGATTCCCCATTATGGCTACAATAGGAAAAAATATTTTAGAAAACTTGACAACTGGTATGTATTTAGACTCTAAAGTGAGTTATCGTGAATACATCCAAAACGCTTGCGACCAAATTGATAAAGCAATTAAAGAAGGAATCTTGAACCCTGACGAGGGCGAAGTTGAAATTTACATAGACCCGAAAAAGCGTTATATTAACATTCATGATAATGCTACTGGTGTGAAAGCCGCAGATTTCCAAAGTGATTTAGGCGATATTGCAAACAGTAATAAAAAGAGAGGCGAAAACAAAGGCTTTCGAGGAATAGGACGATTATGCGGCTTAGCCTATTGTCAAGTTTTAAAATTTACGACATCCTATTTAGGCGAAAATGTTGCCTCTATAATGACTTGTGACGCAAAAAAAATGCGTGAAATGCTTACCTCTCCCATCAAATACACTATTGATGAGATATGGGCGGAAATTGTTAAATTTGACACTAAACCCGAACAAGCAGAAAAACATTATTTTGATGTAGAACTAATTGATGTAGGACAAGCGCATTCTGATTTGTTAGACCAAACCAAAGTCGTTGACTATTTAAGTTTTGTTGCGCCTGTTCCATACACCAATAAATTCTATTTAAATTATCAAATTTACGAGCATGCCAAAAAAATCGGATATGTTATTGACGAATATAAAATCTTGGTCAACGGGGAACAACTTTTCAAAAATTATACCACTAAATTAAAAGAAGAAAGCGGTTCTAACATCAAAAATTATGATGAGATTTCCAAGTTGGAGTTTCACAATTTTAAAGATGAAAACGGCAAACTGATTGCTTGGATGTGGGTTGGACTTTCTCGGTTTGAAAAGCAAATACCCAAAATCAATGAGATGAGAGGCATTCGATTAAGAAGTGCTAATATTCAATTGGGAGACGATGATACTTTACAAAAACGAAACCTTTTCCGTGAAGCTCGCAGTAATTATTATTTTGTTGGCGAAGTCTTTGCTGTTGATGAGGGATTGATTCCAAACTCGCAAAGAGACTATTTTAACGAAAATGAATGTCGCGTGAAGTTTGAAACGCTTCTAAAAAGATATTTTCATGAAACCTTATATAAAATTTATTATTCTGCAAACGGAATAAAAAATGCTATTAAGGCGCAAAAAGAATATGTTGATAAAGTAGAAGATTTTAATGCAAAATCAAAAACTGGTGGGTTCATTAGTGAAGAGGAACGCGCCAAGATGCAACATGACGTTGAAGAATCGCGTAAAAAGGCTGAAAAAGCAAAAAAGCAATTAGATAAATACGAGACGGTGGATGAAGATTCGCCAATAGCTGAGGTTCAAAAAAGTATTAAGCGTCAATATAATGCTGATGAGGTAGAAGAACAAACAACCAAGGTGGAAGTCGTCTCTACTCCTACAAAGAATAAAGACTCGTATTTGGCTGCAAGTTTTTCAAAATTAACAAAAGCTGAAAGAAAGTTGGTTTCAAAAATCATGACTATTATTAGTGATATTGCACCTAAAGAAATAGCCGAACAAATTATAGATAAAATCACAAAGGATTTAAAATAGTTGTATGAATAGAAAAGTATTGCTCATCGAGCCGAATTATAAAAATAAATATCCCCCGATGGGTTTAATGAAACTTGCCACATATTATCGTATGGTGGGTGATGATGTACGTTTCTATAAGGGTGATATGAAATCTTTGGCGGTTGATTTAATTTGCGAAGATTTAATAAATCATCTCAGTATTATTGAGCCAAATATATTTTGGAAAGAATATTACCCTACCTTATTTGAATTTATAAAAGTGGGTAGATTTTCCATTTTGGAAGACGAAGTTTTTCAATCTGAATATATTTTTGAAGCAATCAAAGAATATCGTGCAAAATACGTAGCAAAAGAGTATTTTACTAAGCCGCGTTTTGACAAAGTAGGAATCACGACGTTATTTACCTTTTATTGGAATATCACAATAGAAACAATTAACTTTGCGAAGCAGTTGTGTAAATCTATTGATGATGTCATGGTGGGCGGCATTATGTCCACTTTATTACCTAATGAAGTTTACGAAGCAACAGGCATTCACCCCTTTTTAGGACTATTAAATCATCCTGGGGATATTGATAAGGACAATGATTTAATCATCGATGAGTTGCCCTTAGATTATTCCATTTTAGAAGAAATCGATTATGTTTATCCCACTAATAATGCTTATTTTGCGTATATGACGCGTGGGTGTGTAAACAAATGTAGATTTTGTGCTGTTCCAAAATTGGAACCCCAATATTGCGATTATATTGGTTTAAAAAAACAGTTGGAAATAGCGAAGACACGTTTTGGCGAGCAACGTAATTTAATGCTTATGGATAATAATGTATTAGCCTCAAGTTGCTATGCGCAAATTATAGATGAAATTAAAGCGTGTGGCTTTGCCAAAGGGGCGACTTATTCTGCTCCCGATGAATATGATGTTGTTATTCAGAATTTAAGAGACTCTTATAATGTAAGGGCGTATGTTAGAAAGGCTGTCAAAATTTATACACAGCTACGCTCTAAATTGTCAGAAGAAGAACAGATACAATTCTATGCCCATTTGGAAGAAAAACATTGTTTACATTACTATACGGCAACACGCGAGGCGATTTTAGAGCTTGATGAATTTGTACGTCCATTATACAAAAAAACGTATAAGGCTGGACGAAAAATGCGTATAGTTGATTTTAATCAGGGTATAGATTCGCGGTTGATTACCGATGAAAATATGAGAAAATTATCGGAAATCAATATTCGCCCGCTTAGAATTGCATTCGACCATTGGGAGTTAAGAAAGATTTATGAAAACTCTATCCGCATTGCAGTTAGGAATGGTATAACAAATCTTTCAAATTATTTATTATACAATTTTGAGGACAAACCTGAACACTTATATTATAGATTGCGTATGAATGTCGATTTGTGCGATGAATTAGGCGCGAGTATCTACTCATTCCCTATGAAGTATCACCCTATCAACGATCCTGAGTTCTTCAAAAATAGAGATTTTATAGGTAAACATTGGAATCGTAAATTTATACGTGCAGTTCAAGCTGTATTAAATTCCACTAAAGGAAAAATCGGAAAAGGTACAGAATTTTTTGAAGAAGCTTTTGGACGTGATGTTGATGAATTTATGAAAATTCTTTGGATGCCTGAAACGTTCATTATTTATCGCCGAAAATATGATGCCAATTTAAGGGCGAGACTTGCTGACAGATATAAAAGCCATTCTACAGATGATTGCGATTTAGCCAATGAATGGTGGGGCAAATTCCAAGCATTACCCGAAAAGAAATTGGAAGAAGCAAAAAAAATCATTGCAAAGAACAAATTTAGAGACGGCGAATATACTACAAATGGTGATACTGAAATCGAGGAAGTATTAAGGTATTATAAAATAACAAGAAACGAAGCCACTGTTGACAAAAATTAACACCCATTAATTTTCGATAAGGTAAATAAAAAACAAATAATATGTTCAGCTATGAAAGAAGAGGCTAATCCGTCTCTTCTTTTATGATAGTTCATAGCTTTTTTCCTTGGATTGGCAAAACAATTTATTGCATGACACCGCTAAAAATAAGTTATCAAAATTATGCTGTAGCATAAAATGACTCTGTAAATGTGCCTCTAAACGAGTCTGTAAATTATAAAATGAGGGTGTAAATGTCGGGTGTATGTCGGAGTAAATGACGGTGTATTTGTCGGTGTAAATAGGTCACAATGTTCCTGCAAATGTCCCTGTAAAATCAAAAGATATGATTTTTGCTTATCATATCAAATCAAAAAAGCGAACAAGTCAAAAACGCGCAAATGACCTGTCGACTGAAATTTGTTGTAAATTAAACCTTTTTTCAATGAGAATTTTTATATGAAAGATCGTCGAATTTTTGATTCACGTTTTGGCGTACTTTTGGCAACTTTTGAGAGGTGAATAACAAATTTAACATAAACGAAAAAACTTGACCTGTCGATTGTAAACAACACAAAAATCGGGCAAAAATATGCCTTAAAATTACTTAAAAATTCCCTATCACGAAAGCCTAAAATTATTGGCGTGTTTTTGGCGATCAAGTGGCTAAATCCCTTATAAATAAAGGCTTTCAGCGAAGTGGAAACTGCTTCAATTCCTGTCGACCGCACCAGCGTAAGGCATTTATGCAAGAAAAGTTGCATAAATGCCGTTTTCTTTTTGTTTTTGTATAAATATTCTATGCGAAAGTCGTGATTTTCACATTTTTAGCACCGATTGACATGTTAATCCAATAAAAAATCCGTTGACTTGCGGAAAAATAAAAAACCCTTTTACCCTCAGCGTACATTTTGCATAAAAGATTTAAAGTTTTTTATCGGTTTTCCGTTGATATTTCTCGACGGTTATGCTATAATGGTTGCAATATTTTCAAGGCTTGGTTTTTATTATGAATAAGACTTTCCAACGCGTAAAATACGCTTGCTACGCCACGAACGTATCTATGTCCGTTGTGGGCAATCTTTCGCCTATGCTCTTTATCACATTTAGAACCTTATACGGCATTTCCTATTCCCTTTTGGGTCTTTTGGTACTTATCAATTTCTGTACACAACTTATAATCGACCTCATTTTTTCTTTCTTTTCCCACAAATTCAATATCCCGAAAACGGTAAAATTTACACCCGTTTTATCCGTGCTCGGCTTAGTGCTTTTCGCTCTTGCGCCTATACTGTTTCCCAAGCTCGTATACCTCGGTTTAGCGCTCGGTACATTCGTTTTTTCCGCTTCCAGCGGGCTTTCGGAAGTATTGATTTCTCCGACGATTGCCGCCATTCCCGCGGAAAATCCCGAACGGGAGATGAGCAAACTCCATTCCATTTATGCGTGGGGCGTGGTGTTCGTCGTGGTGTGCGGCACGTTATTTTTGCTTGCTTTCGGTTCGGATAAATGGCAAATATTGACCCTGTTTTTTGCCCTCGTCCCCCTCACCGCTTGTCTTTTATTCGCAGGGGCGAAAATACCCGAAATGGAAACGCCCGAACGGGTTTCGGGCGCGCTTGCGTTTCTTAAAAGAAAAGACTTGTGGCTCTGCGTGTTCGCCATATTCCTTGGCGGTGCAAGCGAATGTACAATGGCGCAATGGAGCTCGGGCTATCTCGAACGCGCGCTCGGCATTGAAAAAGTATGGGGCGACATTTTCGGCGTAGCCTTATTCGGCTTAACTTTGGGCTTGGGCAGAACGCTGTTTGCCAAATACGGCAAAGACGTGGGAAAAGTCCTTTTCTTCGGCGCGATCGGCGCAAGCATTTGCTATCTGACGACGGCGCTTATAAACGTACCTGTAATCGGTTTAATTGCCTGCGCCGCGACGGGCTTTTGCGTTTCTATGCTTTGGCCAGGAACGTTAATCGCCTCAACGGATCGCATACCGGACGGCGGCGTATTTATCTACGCAATGATGGCAGCAGGAGGCGACCTCGGCGCATCCGTCGGACCGCAGCTTATCGGCGTGATCACGGACACGGTAGCCGCAAGTACGTTTGCCGCAAACCTTTCTACAAGCCTTGCACTCTCTCCCGAACAAATCGGAATGAAAGCAGGTATGCTAGTTGCAACCCTCTTTCCCTTGATTGGGATTTGGATCTATTACCTCCTTTGGAAAGGCAAGAAAAGAACCCCGAAACTTCTGAAAAAAGACTAAGACGTATACCTTCCCGTCGTTTGCTACAAGCTGTATATATGAACGTTTTACAGGAAGCGCAAGCGATACAAAGCGAACTCGTTTCGCATCGTCGGTATTTACACAAGAATGCAGAAACGGGGCTTGTTTTACCCAAGACCCAAGCATATATCACGGAAACTTTACAAAAACTCGGTTACACGCCGAAGCCGCATAGAGGCGGCGTTGTGGCAAGCCTAAATCCTACGAAAACGGGCAAAGCGTTTTTGCTCCGCGCAGACGCGGACGCGCTCCCGATCAAGGAAAAAACAGGCTTGCCTTTTGCTTGCAAAACGGGCAATATGCACGCCTGCGGACACGATATGCATACGGCAATGCTCCTTGGCGCGGCAAAACTGTTGAAACAGCGAGAAAAAGACTTGAAGGGGGAAGTACGCTTTCTTTTTCAATTCGGAGAGGAAACACTTGAAGGCGCGACGCTCGCCATAAAAGCAGGCGTTTTATCCAACGTGACGGGCGCGTTTACTTTGCACGTTGCAACGGCTACGCCGCTAAAAACGGGAACGGTCGTTTTGGCAGGCGTAGGCGAAATTGCTCCTTGCGCCGATTTCTTTGAGATTACGGTAAAAGGAAAAAGCTGCCACGGTTCGACCCCGCGCGAAGGCGTGGATGCGCTGCTTGCGGGCGCGCATATCGCCCTTGCATTGCAAGCAATCCCCGCGCGCGAGATATCCGTTTCCGACCCCGCCGTACTCACGCTCGGTAAATTCCTTTCGGGCGTTGCGGCGAATGCCATTGCCGACAAGGCGAACCTCTGCGGCTCGCTTCGCGCATACGACGAAAAAACACGCGCGTATATCAAAAACCGCATAAAGGAAATTGTCAAGCACACGGCAAACGCCTACAAAGCCAAGGCGGAAACAACTTTTACAAGCGGTTGCCCCACCCTCGTCAACGACGAAAAACTACGCGCGCTTGCCTTAGCCGTTACAAAGGACTTGCTTGGCGAAAAGCAGGTCGTTTCCGCAGAGGGACAGCGGGGCGGAGGCAGCGAAGATTTTGCATATGTTTCACAGGAAACACCCTCCGTTATGCTCGCGCTTTCGGCGGGGAGCAACGCGGGCGGTTACGCCTACCCGCTCCACCACCCGAAAACGGACTTCGACGAAAATGCGCTTCCAATCGGAGCGGCGTTATTTGCGGAAGTCGCTTTACGGGCGCAAAAACGTTGATTTTTTTCAAAAAAAGTGGTATGATAGTACCCAAGGAGTAGACTTATGAAAAACGGGTGGCTTGTCGTAAACGGTTTTTTACAGGGAGAGAAATACGCAACGCTGTATTCTCTTCTTCTTTCCGAAGCGAAAAAACGGAACGTTTCGCTCCTTTTAAAGCGCGCAGACGAGCTGGTGGGTATTGTCGGTGAACGCATACCTGCCCCGCCGGAATTTGTTATTTTTTGGGATAAGGACATACGGCTTGCAGAAGCGCTTGAAGCGCAAGGAATTCCTCTTTTTAACAGCGCGAAAACCGTTGGGATTTGCGACGATAAAGCAAAGACGGCGCTTGCGTTTTCCAACGCGGGCGTACCTACGCCAAAGACGGTGCTTGCGCCCAAAACGTTCGATACGGTGGGATATAACGATTTAACCTTCCTCGAAAGGGCGGAAGAACTTTTATCTTATCCGTTCGTCATTAAGGAAAATTACGGCTCGTTCGGACAACAGGTGTATCTTGTGCACACCCGCGCGGAAGCGGTAAACGTCATTAGCCGTATCTCCCCCAAGGAATTTTTAATGCAGGAATTTATTCAAGAAAGCATGGGCAAGGACGTGCGTGTAAACGTTGTGGGAGGCAAAGCGGTCGCCTCTATGCTTCGCCATAACGAGCGGGATTTCCGCTCGAATATCTCCAACGGAGGAACGGCTTTTTTGTACGCTTTAAGCGAGGAGCAAGAAGCCGTTGCACTTGCCGCTTGCAAGGCGGTGGGCGCAGACTTTGCGGGCGTAGATTTACTCCTTGGGAAAACGCCGCTCGTTTGCGAAATCAATTCCAACCCGCACTTTAAAAGCACGCTCGATTGTACGGGCGTAGATTTGAGTAAATACATATTCGAGCATATTTTGGAGCGCTTATGAACGGTTGGCTTTGTTACGATAGGCTGGGCGCAAAGAAAAACGAGTGGTTTATAAACCGCTTGCAAGAAGAGGCGGCAAAGCGGGGTATTTCTCTTACACTACGGATCGTGGAAAAAGGGGATTTTGCCAAAACGCTTCCAAGCAATTTGCCCGAATTTGCCGTGGTGCGCTTCATTTGCCCTACGCTCAACGAATGGCTGCAAGAACGGGGCGTACGGGTATTCAACAATGCGCAAACGGCGGCAACTGCTTGCGATAAGTGGCATACGTACGAATTTCAACGCGTACACGGTATCCCCGTTTTGCAAACGTACCGCTTTGGCGAGGGAACTTTGCCCTTTCCGTTCGTTGCTAAATCCCGCTTTGGACACGGTGGCAGCGAGGTATTTTGGGTAGAAAACGAGCACGATTTGCAACAAGTACGGCAAACGCTTCAAGACGATTTTTTATTGCAACGCCCGTGCGGCAATTTGGGCAAGGATATGCGGATATACGCCGTCGGCGGAAAAATCGTCGCAAGCGTTTTACGGGAGTCGGACAAAGATTTTCGGAGCAACTTCTCCCTCGGCGGGCGCGTACGGCTTGCGGAAGCGGACGAAACGCAAAAATCGATTGTGGAAAAGATATACAAGGCATTGCGTTTCGACTTTATCGGTATCGATTTTTTACCTGATAAAAACGGCTGGATTGTAAACGAGTTAGAGGACGCGGCGGGCGCAAGAATGTTGTACGCCGTTTCCGATATCGATATGGCGACGGTTATGACGGAGCATATTGCGCAAAATATTCGCAAATACTGAAAACGCCCCTATTTTATTTGCTTTTTGAAAAAAAATACGCTATAATATAGGCGTATAAAAATTTTGGAGGACATCATTTATGCCTTTGGTAACTACTACCGAGATGTTTAAAAGAGCCTATGCAGGCAAATACGCAATCGGTGCTTTCAACGTCAACAATATGGAAATGATCCAAGCGATCGTCGAAGCGGCAAACGAGGAAAAATCTCCCGTTATCTTGCAGGTATCCGCAGGCGCGAGAAAGTACGCTAACCCCGTATATTTGAAAAAGCTCGTGGAAGCGGCTGTCGAAACGACGGATATTCCTATCGCAATGCACCTTGACCACGGCGCAGATTTCGAGATTTGCAAAGCTTCTATCGACGGCGGTTTCACGTCCGTTATGATCGACGCATCTTCGCATCCTTGGGAAGAAAACATTGAAATCACGAAAAAAGTTGTTGAATATGCACACGACCACGGCGTGGTTGTGGAAGCGGAGCTTGGTAAACTTGCAGGTATTGAGGACGACGTAAACGTCGCTGCGGCAGACGCGCAATTCACCTCCCCTGACGAAGTGGAAGAGTTCACACAAAAAACGGGTATCGACTCCCTTGCAATCGCTATCGGCACAAGCCACGGCGCATACAAGTTCAAGCCCGGTCAAGACCCTAAACTCCGTTTGGATATTTTGGAAGAAATCGGCAAGAGATTGCCCGGCTTCCCGATTGTTTTGCACGGTGCTTCGTCCGTTCCGCAGGACAAGGTTGCAATCGTCAACCAATTCGGCGGACATATGCCCGACGCAATCGGTATTCCCGAATCGGAGCTTAGAAAAGCAGCGCAAATGGCGGTTTGTAAAATCAATATCGACTCCGACCTTCGCGTAGCGTTCACGGCGGCTATCCGCAAGCACTTTACCGAACAACCCGGTCACTTCGACCCTCGCCAATACCTCGGCGACGCGCGCGCAATGATGAAAGAAATGGTAAAACACAAGATCGTCAACGTGCTCGGTTCGGCTGGCAAAGCATTCTAATCAACCAAAAATCAAACGCCCGAAAGCAATTGCTTTCGGGCGTTTCTTTTCGCCGTCAATACAGTATCTGCGCCTTGTCGGGCAACTTTACGACCTGCGCCGTATCGCCGCGCACCGTAAAAAATTCTTCTTTGTACGTCTTATGCGGCACAAAGTATACCCGCTTGTCCTTCCAACGTCCTTGCGCTTCCTTGGAGAACAGCCCCTCGTGCAAAATTTTCCGCATAATCCAATCGTTCAGCTCGATAATTGCCGTCGTATATCCGTCTGCAAAACAATCGAGAATTTCCGAACGCAACCGCGATATCACGAAAATATCGTCGTGGACGAACCCTCTGCCCAAGCAATGCGGACAGGGCTTAACAAGAATGGCTTGCATTTCCTTGCCCACGCGTTTTCGCGTAAATTGCGTCAAACAAAACTCATTCATAGGCAACACGTTACATTTGGCTTTGTCGGGCGCAAGGCACTTTTTCAGCTCCTCGGTGACAGCTTCTTTGTGCGCTTCCTCCGTCATATCGATAAAGTCTACCGTGACGATACCGCCGATATTGCGAAGCCGCACCTGCCGCGCAATTTCCCGCGCCGCCGCAAGATTAACGGCAAACACCGTTTCCTCCAAACTTGTTTCGCCCGTATAACTGCCCGTATTCACGTCTACAACGGTCATTGCCTCCGTGTGGTCGAATACGAGATACGCTCCGTTTTCCAAGGCCACAGTCGGTCTTGCCGAGTCGTATACAAGCGGGGTGATGCCATACTCCGTCATCATAGAGCGGCTACCCGTGTATTTGATGAGCTTGCGTTCAGGGATATCCGCGCGCAATTTTATCAGCTTTTTCAGCTTTTGATACAGCTCCTCGTCGCCCACGTGTATCGCTACGAGGTCATCACCGAAAATATCCCGCATAATACGTACGGGCAATTCGTCGTCCTCGTAAAGAGCCGTGCCGATTGGTGCATCTTGCGCTTTTTTCAACATCTCGTTGTATAACTTTTTGAGATATTCCGCTTCCGATTTCAGTTGCTTGACCGTTGCAAACGGCGCTTGCGTACGGACAATAAACCCTTCCTTGCCGTGCACGCGCATTTTTTCCGCCGTTTTCAGCAAGTTCTCCCGCGTTTTTTCGTCCGTAATCTTACGGGAAATACCCAAAAAATCCGTTTGGGGCAAATAGATAAGATTTTTACCCACAAACGAAAGATGCGTAGTGACTTTTGCGCCTTTCGTACCGCGCGGAGGTTTTGTCACTTGCACAATGATTTCGTCGCCTACTTTCAAATCCAAAGGCTGTACGTTCGTTTCCACAAACGTACCGTCGTATTTCGTATAGTCGGTGTACGTTTCCTCCATAGAAAGGTAACAATTTTTATGCAACCCACAGGAAATGAACGCCGCGTTCATTCCCGAGAGTACGTTTGTCACCTTGCCCTTATAAACGTTTCCGACGGTTTCGACGCGCGGTTCTCTTTCTATGAGAAATTCGGCAAGCTTACCGTCCTCCACGAGGGCGGCGAACTGCTGTCCGCAATATCTGTCGAAATACCATTCCTTCTTCATTCGGCTTGTAAAACTCCCGTTATTTTTTCTCACCGCAAAAAAATCGACGCGGCGTAATCGCGCGTCGTGCCTGCGGGGTTTCCGTACGATACAAGTATATCATATTTCCTTGCGTTTGGCAAGGACTTTTTCATTAAAATCGACGGTTTTTGCGGGTTTTTTGCCCTTTTTATGTAAAAAATCGAGGGTGACGTAGGGATTCGGCGCTTGCAAAAACCAATCGGCAAGCTCGTTTTGCGTCAACTCGAACACTTTCCGCTCCGACGTATCGTATACCTCCACCACAAGATACGCGCCCGTGGTGAGATATCGGAACACATTTTTGACGGGCATAGTATTCAGCACCGCCACCCGCTTGATTTCCACACCACGTTTAAGCGCGGCTTGGCAGGAAAAATCCATTTTGCGATACACCGCCTCTCCGTCCCTGTTTCCAAACGCGCCCACCGCCAAAAATGCGCCGAAAAACGCAATGGAAATATTCAACCGCCCGACAAACAAAAAGGCGAAGAATACGGTGAAAAACGCCGTCCCGATAAGGAGCGTCACCACCTTACAAATGCGTGCTGTTTTACGCTCCGCCACGCCCGCGCGAAGCAATATTCCCCGTAATATCCGTCCGCCGTCAAGCGGGTACGCAGGCAATAAATTGACCAGCGCTATCGAAAGCGAAGCATAGAAAGCCGTGTCCGTAAACGCGTACACGGTAGGCACAAACCACCATAGCGCGCCAAAAAACAGGGCGGTGAACAGGTTGCAAAGCGGACCGCTGAGCGCAATGTATATCTCGTCCTTTTGCGAAGCGTTTTTCATGTCCCCGTCAATGACTGCGCCAAAGGGCATCAGTACGATTTTATCCAGCCTGTATCCAAGCCTTGCGGCGGCAAACGCATGCGCGCACTCGTGTTGCAGGGCAACCAAACAACTCATCAAAAACAAGGGAAGCTCGCCCTTGAAAGAATAAAAGATGCCCACGGCAAAAAAGAGCGGATGTAAGCGTAAGCGGGGAGAAACTCCCCGCATCCTTTTTCTCTTCACGGCAAATTTCTATCAGCTCTGCTCAACCCAAGCAAGACAGTTTTCGTCCGTAATCTCGAAGCAGTTCAACAGCTCGCCCGCGGAATACATTGTAACCTGCACTTCGCTTTCTCCGTCCGTAAACCCTACGGGAATATTCGCCTTTACTGTATCGCCAACGGCATAATAGACAACGTCTAAACCGCTGATTACGCCCGTAAAGGAATCGGAATGGGCAATTTTAAGCGTATACACGCCGTTTTCGTCCTTTTCAACCTCGCTCACCTTGCCGTCCGCAACGGGATACACGTGGCACTCGTCCGTAAAGGAGAGGATACCCGCTTCGGACAGGTTCAGTTCCGTATCCGAATAATCGGAAACGACGTTCGTCAACGTGAAGTCGCTATATTTCCGTTCGTCCGTTTGCGTGGCTTCTTTCGGATTGTCGAGAGCGCGGAAAAAGGTGTTGATTGCGCTGCCCGGCATAAAGATGTTGGTGAGGAAAATTGCGCCGCAAAGCGCGCAAGCAGCGGCAAATTCCACGCCCAAAACAATACGCGCAACACGGTCTTTTTTTGCGTTCGACGCATACCTGCCCCCGTCAAAATTTTCATTTTCATTATCTAAAAAACGGTTTTCTCCCTCTGCGTACAGCCGTACGGTATCCACCCGTTCCACGCCGTCGTCAAAGTCGATATTTCCCTCGCTGTTTGCGCTTTCCGCAAACAATTCCGCCTCCGCGGTTATGCTTGCAGGCTCGTCAAGTTTGCCGTTTACCTTTTCGATAACGGACTCTTTCAAATCTCCTGCGTTTTGTTTACTCTTTCTCCCGCGTTTTTTCTTGACTACGTTCACGGTGGATACGGGAATTTCCAACATTTCGGCGTATTCGATTTCTTCGTTCATAACAGTTCTCCTTGCATGGCTTTGCTCTATTATATGAAAAAACACGCGCTCTTAGAACGCGTGTTTTGCATAATTTTTACGTTATTTTTGTCGAATTTACGCCGACTGCTTATAAATGAGTTTGGGGGAAACGCCGTCCGTCAAACACTCTTTCGTGATGACGACCTCCTCGATATTATCCTCCGAGGGAATTTTGTACATTACCTCCGTCATTACGCTTTCAATAATGGTACGCAAGCCGCGCGCGCCCGTTTTTAAACGGATAGCCGTCTGCGCAATCTCCCGTACGGCATCCTCCTCGACGGTCAGCTTTACGCCGTCAAAGCCTATCAGCTTTTGATACTGTTTGATGATCGCGTTTTTCGGTTCGGTGAGGATCTTGACAAGCGCGTCCTCGCCGAGCGGATCGAGATTGACGACGATAGGAAGCCGTCCCACAAATTCGGGAATAAGCCCGAACTTGGTCAAATCCTGCGGCTTTACGTCGTCCAAAACGCTGTAATCGACTTCGTTTCCGCCAAGGCGAACCTTACCGCCGAAGCCAAGCGTGGTATCGTCCTTTCTCGACGATACGATTTTATCCAAACCCACGAACGCGCCGCCGCAAATAAAGAGGATATTCGTCGTATCGATACGCAAACATTCCTGATTGGGATGCTTTCTGCCGCCCTGCGGGGGAACGTTTGCCGTCGTGCTTTCGATAATTTTCAAAAGCGCTTGTTGTACGCCCTCACCCGAAACGTCGCGCGTGATAGATACGTTTTCGCTCTTTCTCGAAATTTTGTCAATTTCGTCGATATAGATAATGCCGCGTTGCGCGCTCTCGATATCGTAATCCGCGTTTTGAATAAGCTTCAAAAGGATATTCTCAACGTCCTCGCCAACGTACCCCGCTTCCGTGAGCGTCGTTGCGTCGGACGTGGCAAACGGTACGTTCAAAATCTTTGCAAGCGTTCTTGCAAGCAACGTCTTGCCGCTACCCGTCGGACCGAGCAACAGCACGTTGCTCTTTTCGATTTCCACGCCGTCGTCGTCCTTTTTATTCTTTTTCGCAAGGGCATTGATACGCTTATAGTGGTTGTATACCGCCACCGAAAGCACGCGTTTTGCCTTATCTTGCCCAACGATATACTGATCCAGCTCCGCTTTGATTTCGGCGGGCTTTTTCAGGGGGACGTCCGCCTGCGGCGTTTTGTCGTCCTGCCACTCGTCTACCATTGACTTACATATTTCAATACATTCGTCGCAAATGCAAGCCCCGTCAGGACCTGTAATCAATCTGCGCGTTTCTTCTTTCGGCTTACCGCAAAAAGAACAATGTTGATTTTTTGTTGCCATTTTATTCTCCGTTTACTGAAATTGGGAAAAATACCGCGCAAAACTTTCGGTTTTGCGCGTGTACTTTATCTTCTTACGAAAACTTTATCAATCAAGCCGTATTTCTGCGCTTCTTCCGCAGACATATAATTATCTCTGTCGGTATCACGCTCGATCGTGGAGATATCTCTGCCCGTATTCTCGGCGAGAATTCTGTTCAACTTCGCCTTGGTACGGAGAATATGCTCCGCTTGAATTTTGATATCGCTTGCCTGACCCTGCGCGCCGCCCAAGGGCTGGTGAATCATGATTTCCGAGTTAGGCAAAGCGTACCGCTTGCCGCGTGCGCCGCTGGAAAGCAGGAACGCGCCCATACTCGCCGCAAGACCGATACAGATCGTCGATACGTCGCATTTGATATAGTTCATTGTATCGTAGATCGCCATACCCGCCGACACCGAACCGCCGGGGGAGTTGATATACAGGGATATATCTTTCGTGGGGTCTTTGCCTTCGAGATAGATAAGCTGCGCCACGACGGTATTTGCCACCGCGTCGTTGATCTCCCCGCTTAAAAAGATAATTCTGTCGTCCAACAGGCGGGAATATAAATCGTACGTACGTTCCCCCGAAGAGGTACGTTCCACTACGTAAGGTATCAATACGTTCTTTTCCATAAAATTCCTTGAATGTTAGTCTTCTTTATACATTTCGTTGTTTTCTTTGAGGAACTTAAACAACTTCGTGATAACGATATCGCTGCTGATATAGTCGAACTGACGGGGATCCATACCCTTTTTGTACTCTTCCGTTTCCTTGCCTACGGAAGCAGCTTGCTCGGCAACTTTCGCTTCCACTTCTTCATCCGTTGCTTCGATCTTCTCTTCCTTGATAAGCTGAGAAATGATAAGTTGATGCAATACGTTCTTGTTCGCCTGTTCTTCGTAGTTCTTTCTGAAATCTGCAAGCGTCACTTTAAGGAAATCAAGGTAGTCTTGCAACTTCAAGCCTTGGTACATAAGCTGATACTCAAACTTTTGAATGAGATTATCGATTTCTCTTTCGATCATTGCTTGGGGAATTTCCACTTCTGCATTCGCCGCAATCGCTTCCAAAATGGAGTTCTCCGTAGCGTCATTGGAACGTCTGTCCGCATTCGCTTGCAATCTTTCTTTCGTCTTTGCCTTGTACGCTTCTACCGTTTCGCTGCCCGTAGCGTCCTTGATGAACTCGTCGTTCAGTTCGGGAAGTTCTTTGCCTTGAAGCGAATTAAGCTTCACGCTGAATACCGCGGGTTTGCCTTTAAGCGCTTCCGCTTGATAGTTTTCGGGGAACGTAACGTTTACGTCTTTCGTTTCGCCGATATTCATACCCACTACTTGGTCTTCAAAACCGGGAATGAACTGTCCGCTGCCGAGCGTAAGGTCGAAGCCCTGCGCTTCGCCGCCGTCAAATTTCTCGCCGTCTACCGTACCTACGAAGTCGATATTCGCAACGTCGCCGTTTTGCGCCGCTCTGTCGGTAACGGGCACTTTGCGCGCGTTTCTGTCAAGCAAGCGGTCAAGCTCCGCATTGATTTCTTCATCCGTAACATTATACGCGTATTCTTTGATTTTGATACCCTTATACGCCGAAATTTTCACTTCGGGCTTCACGGGTGCGATAGCTACAAGCGTTACGCCCTCGTCGGAAAGTTCCTCCACGGAAACCTCGGGATCGCCGACAACGGTAAACTTCTTCTCGTTCTTATCAAGAACCTTGCCGTAATTTTCCGAGAAAAGGATATTGAGCGCGTCTTCGTAGAAAACGCCTTTGCCGTAGTTGTGCTCGATAACGTTCTTCGGCGCTTTGCCTTTACGGAAGCCGTTTACGGCAAATCTGCTTCTCGTTTTGAGATACGCTTGCTGTTGCGCGTTCTTCCATTCTTCCCCGTCGAATTTGAGGGTGATTTTTACCGTGCTCTTTTCATTTGCTTTGGTAGTGTGTTTCATAGTGCTTTTCTCCTGCTTTCTATGTGAAATTTATTTTTTTCTCTTATTTTCGCCAAGCTTTTGGCTTCGCTCCATACATTTTAACATATTTATCAAAGAAAATAAAGCGTTTTTATTTACAATTTTTGAATTTTACGCTATAATTTAAGAAAAGATTTTATTTTTTTGGCGAAAAACCGCAAAGGAGACCTTATGCCGCAAGACGCTTTTCATATCCGTCGGCTCACCGAGGAACTGCAAAACTTCCTCGCAGGCGGGAAAATCAACCGCATTTCCCAAGTCGATAAAGACGAGCTGACCTTTATTATATACACCAAAAAGACGACGGTTAAACTCATTTTGAGCGCAAATGCCACAGGCGCGCGCGTTTGTTTGTCCGCTTACGAAAAAGAACCTGCCCCGATTGCCCCCAATTTCTGTATGCTTCTTCGCAAGCATTTGCAAAACGCCGAAATTATCGGCGTAGAACAGCACGAGTTTGAGCGAATTGTTAAAATCACTCTCCATTGCCAAAGCGATTTTTCCGGGTGCGACAGGGTGCTTTACTGCGAACTGATGGGCAAATATTCCAATATCGTCCTGACGGAAAAGGACGTCATTTTGGGCGCGCTCAAAACAACGGCGCTCCAAGACGATTCCCACCGCGTACTTTTGCCCGGCGCAAAGTACGACTACCCCGCTCCGCAGGATAAAATTTCCATTTTGGACGAGGCAGGTATGCGACGAATGACAGACGCCTTTTTCGAGATGCACGGGGAAACTTGGGAAGAGGAAGCGCTTGCAAAACATATTTTCGAGCGAGTTGCGGGCTTGGCGCTCCCCACGGCAAGACAGCTTGCTATACGCTTTAAACGGCAAAAAAAGCCCTTATACGAATTTCTTCCGCACTTTTGCTTAAACGAACCGAACGACCCACATCTGCAAATACGCGACGGCGCGCCGACAGACTTTTTCGCCTTTGCGGTTATGGACGGGCAAAAAATGCCCTCCCTTTGCAAAGCGGAGGACGAGTTCTATTCGGGCAAGGAACAAAAAAAAGGTTTTGAGGACAAAAAACGCAAGCTGGAAGCAGGCATACGTGCCTTGAAGAGAAAAGCTTCTAAACGCTTGCAGGATACGTTGGAACGCATAAAGGAAGCGGAGCGCGCCGAAGAAAACCGTATCAAGGGCGAGCTGTTGACGGCGAATTTATACCGTTTGGAAAAGGGTGCAAAGAGCGTTGAGCTGGAAAATTGGTACGACGAAGCGGGCGGCACGGTAAAAATTGCGCTGGACGAAACGCTTTCTCCTGCGCAAAATGCGCAACGGTATTTCAAGACGTACAACAAGCAAAAGCGTACGCTTGCCGTGCTTACCCCAATGCAAGCGGCGGAGGAACGGGAAATCGAATATGCCGACAGCGTTTTTGCCTCTATCAAAGCTGCCGAATACGACGAGGATTTGAAGGAGATTGAAACGGAGCTGATCGAGGCGGGCTTACTCCGCGCGCCCAAAGCAAGGGCGGGCGCAAAGAAAAAAGAAGTCGTAATCCCTTTCCGAAAATACGAGCACGACGGGCATACGGTTTTGGTGGGCAGAAACAATTTGCAAAATGACCGACTGCTTCGCCAAGCCTCGCCCGACGATATTTGGCTGCACACGCAAAAATACCATTCCTCGCACGCAATTATCGTTGCAGACGGCAGGCAGGTACGAGATGAAACCGTCCTTTTCGCCGCGGAGATATGCGCGTATTATTCGGACGGACGGGAAGCAGATAAAATCCCCGTCGATTACTGCAAGCGCAAATTCGTCAAAAAACCGAGCAAAAGCAAGGCGGGGTTCGTCGTGTACACGGATTATAAAACAATTCTCGTCAAACCCGACGCGCACAAATAAAAGGGGCTTGCACAACAAAAGGCGGCGTTTTACCGAAAAGTAAAACGCCGCTATCCTTTTGCTTTTATTATGCGTTGCCGAGGGAAAGAAAATCGCCCTCTTGGTTTTCCTGCTTGGCGGAAACGGCACTATGCTCGCCTGAAAGGGAGTATAAATCGAACTCGCTGTCGATATCAAAATCCTCCGCCAAATCGTAGGTGGCGAGCTTGGAAACGGATACCTCGTACGCCGTCATTGTCCGTACGTCCGTTTCGGACAGCTTCTTTTGATATTCTCTGCTTTGAATTCGCCCCGACACCGCCACGCGTTCGCCCACGCCGAGATTTTTCACAAACCGCGCGTTCCTGCCCCAAGCGATACAGGGGATATAATCAGATTTGTTATACGCGCGATTGACCGCAATCAGCACGTCCGCAATCTCCCGATTAAAGGGCGTCGTTCGGTATACGGGCGGCTTGCAGATATATCCCGAAAGGAGTATACTGTTGGGATTTTTGCCGGGTAATTCTTCCAAAAGCTCCCGCACAAATACCGTAAGCATCAAACGGGATTTACCGTTCTCTATCTTATTATAGCTTCTGAATTGCCCCAACGCGCAAATGGTTTTACCCTTGCAAAGCGCGCCGCCCTGTATCAACCGTTCCGAAATGGTGACGGGGAGTACGTCCGCTTGCCCCGACAGCCGCATAACGCGTACGTAAAATTCGTAAAATCCCTCTCCGTACACCTCGTGCGAAAACGTCGCTTCGCTGACAATCTCGCCTTGCAAATACACCTTGTTGTTTTTTTCCGTTACGTAGTTCATAATAATACCTCCGAATTGTATTTCAAATATTTTTGTTCGTTGTTTTTCACGCCTTGCGTTGCGTTCCGTTCACGTCGATTGTGTAATTATCCTTATAAATAAGTTCCCCTATCGGCACGAATTGATATCCCCTGTTTTTAAGGGTGGAAAAAATCATAGGCAACGCCTCAGCGGTATGCAAACCGTTGTTATGGCAGAGAATAATCGAGCCGTTTTTCGCGCCGTTGACAATCCGCAAAGCAATCTCCGTGGCGGAAAGGTTTTTCCAATCGAGCGAATCGACGTCCCATTGAATGGTGTATAACCCCATAGACTGCGCCGTATCAATGAGCAAATTGTCATAATCGCCGTACGGGGCGCGGAACAGGTTCGTTTTTTGCCCTGTCACCTTTTCGATTGCGTCCATAGACGTTTGCAGTTCGTCGCGAATTTCCGCTTCCGATAACTTGCTCATATACGAGTGTGTTCTGCTATGTGTACCCAGCTCGTGACCGCTATCGACAATTTTTTCCGCGTATTCGGGATATTTCTCCACCCAAAATTGCACGGCGAAAAACGTGCATTTTACGTCGTTTTTCTCCATAATGTCTAGCAACTTATCCGTATATTCCACACCCCACGCGCAATCGAAGCTGATAGCGACTTTCTTCTCCTCCGTATCCACGCAATAAATGGGCAAAGATCGGGTTGAGCTCGTACCTGCCCCCACCGTTTGCGCTTTATCGGCGCGGGAAACGGTTGTGTAAACGGCTGTCGATACCACGCACAAGAGCGCGGATAAAAAAATGGCGCAACCTGTGATGAACGTATTTTTGTTTTTCAAACGCGTGCCTCCATTATGCAGGAAATTTTTGGGAGAAATTTGTCTTTTCTGCCCGAAATACCGCTTTTCCCGTCGAATCTACTTCCAGCGGTTTGTTTTGGTTTATCTTATGCCGAAAACAAACGGCGTAGAACAGCAAAAAACAGTTTACTTTTTTGCGCGTTTCGTGTATAATATTACGTATGAGAATTTGGGCTAAACTAATGACAAGCGGCAGAATCCGCAAACAATTCGTATACGAGAACCCCGAAAAGCTGACGTATTCGCATTTTTTCGATTATATGACGGAGATCTGCCACGAGCTGGATATTCCCACGCCCGTGCTGACGAAAACGCATATTTTCAATTTCGCAAAGTTCAACCACGTAAAATTTTTGCCGCGCGATTTTGTGGAATCACTCGGTTACGACCATTTGTTTATCGAAAATATACTCTAAGCCCCGCTGAGAAAATCCGCGGGCTATCTTATAACGAGGTACTTTTATGACTACTTTGGAAAAGGACATTTTAAACGTTTTAACACAGGACGCAAGGCTTGCGCCCAAAAAGATTGCGGCAATGCTTTCCGTAGACGAGGAAACGGTTGCGCAAACGATTCGCAATATGGAAAACAGCGGCGTACTCGTCAAATATACGGCGATCGTCAACGGCGAAAAGGCGGACGATTCGCTTGTACAGGCGCTGATCGAAGTCAAAGTTTCCCCTAAGAAAAAAGAGGGCTTTGACGGGATTGCCAAACAGATAGCGGCGTTCCCCGAGGTGAAGTCCGTCTATTTGATGAGCGGTGCGTACGATTTGGCGGTATTCGTCGAGGACAAAACGCTTTTGGGCGTTTCCCGTTTCGTTTCCGAAAAAATATCGACCTTTGACGGCGTGCTTTCAACGGCTACGCATTTCATTTTGAAAAAGTACAAAATCGAAGGTACGCTCACCGAGCCGCAAGACGCCGACAACCGTCTTTGCGTACAGGCATAAGCATATGCGTACGTTTATTACCAAGCGGGCGCAAGAATTAAAGCCGAGCGGGATTCGGAAATTTTTCGATATCGTTCGGGAAACGGAAGGCGCGATTTCCCTCGGTGTGGGCGAGCCTGATTTTATTACGCCCTGGAAAGTCCGCGCAGCCGCCGTTACGTCCCTGCAACGGGGATACACGCAGTACACGGGCAACCGCGGTCTGCCCGCTTTGTTAGAGCTTATTTCCCGCTACCTTTTCGAGCGGTTTCACCTTACTTACGACCCCAAACATATCCTCGTGACCGTCGGCGGGAGCGAAGCGATCGACCTTACGCTCCGCGCTTGCGTGGATATCGGCGACGAGGTACTTATTCCCGACCCTGCGTACGTTTCCTACTCTCCGCTCGTAGAGATTTGCGGCGGGAAAGCGGTGCACGTAGAATGTCACGAAGCGGATAACTTCGTCATCAAGCCCGAAAATATCGAAAAGGCGGTCACACCCAAAACCAAGGCGATTATTCTCACCTATCCCAATAACCCTACGGGCGCAATTATGACCAAGGAAGAGCTGCAAGCAATCGCTTCCGTCCTCATCAAGCACGACCTTCTTGTCATTACGGACGAGATTTATGCGGAGCTTACCTACGGCAAAACGCATACGAGTATCGCCGCGCTCGACGGCATGAAAGAACGGACGGTGTACATCAGCGGTTTTTCCAAAGCGTTTGCCATGACGGGCTGGCGTTTGGGCTACGTGTGCGCTCCGCCCGAAATCGACGAGGCGATTTTCAAAATCCACCAATACGGGATTATGTGCGCGCCGAGCGTATCGCAATACGCCGGAATAGAGGCGTTAAAGGACGGCTTTTCGGACAATTTCGCCACCGTCGAGGAAATGCGCGACTCCTACGATAAACGCCGAAAATTCGTGTTACATTCGCTCAAAGAAATCGGGTTGGACTGCTTCACGCCCCAAGGCGCGTTCTATGCGTTCCCGTCCGTAAAAAACACGGGACTTTCAGGCGAAGCGTTTGCGGAAAATTTGTTAAAAGAAAAGAAAGTAGCGGTTGTGCCGGGGAGCGCATTCGGACAATTCGGCGAAAACAACGTCCGTCTTTCGTATGCTACGAGTATGACGGCGCTCTCCGAAGCATTCGATCGAATTGGCGCGTATTTGCAAAGGTGATATTTTCGGAAAATCAATGTGAAATTATCGAAAGTATGCGAAAAAATCATTGACAAAAATCCAAAAATGCTATATAATAAGATTACAAAGAAAGAAAACGCCGTGACTTTTGCGAAAATAACAAAGTCACGGTTGATTTTTAACGTTCCGCAAGCGGGCGGTTTTTTTGCTGTCGGGCGGAAAAAATAAGGAGGGTTTTTTATGGCAGACCAATTTATTATGACGAAAAAGGGCTATGATGAAATGAAGGAAAAGCTTCAATATCTCCAAGGCGACAAGCGCAAGGCGATCATTGAACGTATCGCAGAGGCGAGAAGCCACGGCGATCTTTCCGAAAACGCCGAATACGAGGCGGCTCGTAACGAGCAAGCAGCAAACGAGGGCGAAATTGCCGAGCTGGACTATAAGCTCAAAAACGCCGTTATTCTCGAAGAAAACACGGATACCTCTTTCGTACACGTAGGCTCGAAAGTACTTGTTTACGACGAAGAATTCGACGAAGAAGTGGAATACGAAATTACGGGTACGACGGAAGCAAACGCAATGGAAAACAAAATTTCCAACGATTCGCCCGTAGGCAACGCGCTGTTGAAGCACAAAGTGGGCGATATCGTTAAGGTCAACGCGCCCGACGGCGAATACAAACTGAAAATAATGCAAATTTCCTAAGAAGTTTTAAGAGGTCTACAATGCAAGAAAATAACAACGTACAAGGCGTAACGGAAGAAGAACAGCTTATCGAACAGGCGAGAATCCGCAGGGAAAAGCTTGCCAAGCTCGTTGCGGAAGGCAAAAATCCCTACGAGCAGGTGAAATATCCCGTAGATGCAGACTCCGAAACGGTGAAAAACAACTTTGAGGCATACGAGGGAAAAACCGTGGTTATGGCAGGGCGTATGATGTCCCGCCGTATTATGGGCAAAGCCTCCTTTTCGCACATTGCGGACAGAAGCGGAAATATCCAAATCTACGTAACCCGTCAGGATATCGGCGAGGAAAACTACGCGTCCTATAAAAAGGACTACGATATCGGCGATATCTTCGGCTTCAAAGGCTTTGTGTTCAAAACGCAAACGGGCGAAATCTCCGTACACGTCACCGAACTGACGCTCCTTTCCAAATCCCTGTTACCCCTGCCCGAAAAATACAACGTCTTGCAAGACAAGGATATGAAATACCGTTTGCGCCACTTGGATTTGATTATGAACAAGGACGTACGGGACACGTTCCGCGTACGTTCGCAAATCCTCAAAGAAATCCGTGCGTTCCTCGATAACCGCGGATATCTCGAAGTGGACACGCCCACGCTTCTCCCCTTGGAGATCGGCGCGGACGCAAGACCGTTCAAAACGCATCACAACGCGCTCGACCTCGATATGTATATGCGTATCGAAACGGAGCTGTTCTTGAAACGTTTGATTGTCGGCGGTATGGACAAAGTATACGAGGTAGGCAGAATTTTCCGCAACGAGGGTATGGACGCTTACCACAACCCCGAATTTACCTCTATTGAAATGTACGAAGCGTATAGCGACTACTTCGATATGATGGATATGATCGAGGATTTGTATAAAACGGTTACGTTAAAGGTCTGCGGCACGCTCGATATTACCTACCAAGGTACGGAAATTCATATGGGCGAATGGTCGCGTATGACGATGGCGGAAGCCGTCAAAAAGTATGCGGGCGTAGACTATAACAATTGGGCTACGGACGAAGACGCGCGTGCAGCGGCAAAGGCGCTCGGCGTGGAATTGGAACACGAAAACGCAACGAAGGGCTGGGTGCTTATCGAGCTGTTCGACGCGTTCGTTGAGGACAAGCTCATTCAGCCCACAGTCATTTACGATTACCCCGTCGAGAACTCCCCCCTTGCCAAGCGCAAACCCTCGAACCCTGCGTTTACAGAACGTTTCGAGTACTTCATTTGCGGACACGAATACGGCAACGCATTCTCCGAGCTGAACGACCCGATCGACCAAAAACAACGTATGGTCAAGCAGGTGGAAGCGAAGCGCGCAAAGGGCAACAACGACGCGCAGGTAGACGAAGATTTCATCAACGCGCTGGAATACGGCTTACCGCCCACAGGCGGCTTGGGAATGGGATTGGACAGATTTGTCATGCTCCTTACGGACAGCTCGACAATCCGCGACGTTATTCTCTTCCCCACAATGAAACCCAAAAAATAAACGACAGCGCCGATAAAAGGAACGGAACACCGCTCCGTTTATCGGCGCGTATCGTTTGGAGTACGATATGGACGCTAAAATCACAAAACAACGAATTGCAAGACTGCTTTCCTACGATTGGTTAAAGATAATAGGGCTTTGCGTAGCGGCAATCCTTGTATGGTCGCTCGTTTTTACAATGACGGGAACGCGAATTCGCCCCTCGCAACAATTTACCGTATTCAACCACGAAACGAACTTGACCTTGGACAACGGATTCACAAACGACTATCAACGCGCGTTTAAAGACGGCGTATTTTCCTACGAAGTAATCGAAACCAACATCAACGACCTTGCTTCCAATCATGAATACGCGGCTACGCTCCGCGAGGCGCGTTTTGCCACGGACGAGGGCGACGTATATTTCCTCCCCGCCATTGATGACAAGTCCACCGCGTACACGGACGAGGAAACGGGCGAAACGAAATATTCCCGCACGTATTTGCAAACGTTTTTGAATGGTAACTTTCGCTACGCGACGGATATCGACAAATATTTTACGGACTTGGAAACGTATCTTGCAAAATTCTATACCGACTGGACGGACGAAAACACCCTCGATACGGCAAAAGTAGAAAAGGAATTCCGCGCCCGCGCAATCAAAAACAAGGACAAACGCTTTAAAAAGGAAGCGCAGATAAAGCAGGGTGTGAAAAACGATATCGACCGTATCGAAAAATATCGCGATGCCCTCGAAAAGATATACGGCTATCTCGATAACGGAACGGTCACGCTCGTGAAAGCGGGTTTGCAGAATTCCAAAGGCGAAATGCTGATCGAGGAAAAGAATTTTGCGCTCAACCTTTGCCCGAACGTGGATACCATGGGCGGTTTGAAAGAACAATTTGCCTACTACGGCACGCGCAACAAAGTGGACGAAAACGGCAACCCGCAAACGGACAAGGACGGAAAACCCGTCACCGAGGAATATATCACGGCAGAGAATATGAGTGTCATTTTCCTCAATATGTCGGGCGTGGAAGACGGATTTCAGTACGAATCGCTTCTGTACGTCGTACATCTGATTGATTTGTACTATACCCCTGCGGCATAAACCATGTGTGATAAAAAAACGCTCAAAACCTGCCATATATACGGTATGCTGCAACGCAACGCCAAAGGCAGGCATATCTCCTTTCACACGCCCGGACATAAGGACGGGCGGTGGGATATCACGGAGCTTTCCTTTTCGGACAATCTCTCCTCGCCCCGCGGTTGTATCGCCGAGGCGGAGCGGGATATTGCCGAAATTTTGGGCGCAAACAGAAGCTTTATTTTGACAGACGGAAGCACCTCGGGCGTACTTTCTATGCTCCACGCCGCCAAAGCTACGGGCGTAAGAAGCGTAATAGTTATCGAACCCGTACACAAAAGCGTGTACAACGCCTGTTCGCTGTTGAAGCTCACGCCCTTTTTCTTTACGCAAACGCTTTCCGTATTGGAAGAACAGCCGTATTTTGGGCAAGCAGATGCCGTGCTTTGCACTTCGCCCGATTACTACGGCAAAGTTTTGGATTTGCCTCTTCTTCGCGCGCTTTGCGACAAAACAGGCAAACTGCTTTTGATCGACGGCGCACACGGCGGACATCTGCACTTTAACAAACAACTTTACGCGGGCGCGTACGGCGATATTTGGGTGGACGGCGTACATAAAAGTCTGCCTGCGCTCACGCAAGGCGCAGTCGTGTCCGCAAGAACGGAACGACTCGCAAAGTACTTGCGGGAAGCGGTGGACGTGTTCCGCACCACAAGCCCTTCTTATCCCATTATGGCAAGCGTCGAATATGCGGTAAAATATCCCGAAAACAACGGTTTGGAAACGGCTGTCCGCGCGTATGCAAAAGCGCAGGAAAGGGTGCAGGTCAACGGGGATTGGACAAAGCTTTGCGCGTTTTTCGGGGAATATGCAAAAAAGGCGCAACAAACGTTGGAAGCCTTGGGAATCTACGCAGAATTTTGCGACGGGGAAACGCTTTGTTTTTATCTTTCCCCCGCTACCAAGCATAGGGATTTCCGTCTACTTACAAAAACGCTGGATACGCTTTTCAAACGGTTTCCCGCCACGGAGAAAAAAAAGGTTCAACGCACACCTGCCCCCGTCCTTTTACACGACAGACAAACGGAATGGATTCCGCTTGACAAAAGCGTAGGGCGCGTTGCCGCGGCAAATTGCGGCTTATTTCCGCCGTGTACGCCGCTCGTTAAGGTGGGCGAGGTCATTACGCGAGAACACCTCACTCTTTTACAAAACGCCGACAACGTGTTCGGCATTTACGAAGACAAAATTGCCGTTTGGATACGGTAAAAGGAAGGATGCTATGATAAGAGGCAAATTCATTACGTTCGAGGGTTGCGACGGTTGCGGAAAAAGTACGCAGCTTAAACTGCTTTCCGATTATCTTTCAGCGCAGGGCGTCGCGCATATTTTCACACGCGAACCGGGCGGTGGAAAAATCTCCGAGTCGATACGGGAAATTCTCTTAAACGGGAAAAATGCAGAAATGTCCGACGCTTGAGAAGCGCTTTTGTACGCCGCGGCGCGGGCGCAACATTTGAGCGATAAGGTAGAACCCGCTTTGCAGGCGGGAAAACTCGTCGTTTGCGACCGCTACGTCGATTCCTCTTTCGCCTATCAAGCGTACGCAAGAGGTTTGGGCTTTGATTTTATTGAAAAAATAAATGCCTTTGCCCTGCAAAACTATTTGCCCGATTTAACGGTGTTTATTGAGCTTACGCCCAAAGAAGCGTTTTTAAGAAAAAACGGCGCGGACGAAAACGACCGCTTGGAGCAAGCGGGTATGGCGTTCCACGAACGGGTGTACCAAGGGTACGTCGAATTGGCGAAAAAATACCCCGAACGTATCGTTTGCGTAAACGGGCGGCAAAGCCCGCAAGCGATTTTCGCCGAAGTACTTTCCCTTTTAAAAGGACGGAATTGTTTATAATAGAGAACAAAAAAAGGGCGTAAACCGTTGTGGTTTACGCCCCGTTTTTTGTATTCGTTTATTTGCCTATTTTGGACAGCGCGCCTTTGAGTTTATCAAATATTTTCGATACGTATACAAAACACGTTTCAAACATTTCGCTTGCCAAAGAAACCGTGCCGTCGAACATCTTGCCGAGGTTAAAGAAGTCGAAATGCGCACACGCAGCAATTGCCGAAAAGACGAGTACACACAAAAGAATACCGATAAAAAGGAATACTATTGCCGAGATTGCCCCGTCAATCACGCGGAAGAAACCAAACTTTTTGATGACGGAAGCCAGCATTTTCAAGAACACGTTGATAATAACAAGGGCAAGCACCGCCGCCACGCAAAGAATAAACCCTGCCAAGATTTTACCAACGATTCCCGTTGCCGCCGCAGGAATACCGATAGACCCTGCCGCACCAATGCACTTTTTAACAAACTTCAAGAAAAATCCCGTTTTGGCAAATTTCGAGAAAGGCAAATAGAACGCAAATATAGAAGCAGCAAAACCGCCAAGCTTAACAATCAAAATCCGCAAGCTTGACATTGCGCCCACGTTAAATCCCTTGCCTGCAAACAGCGCAAACACACCGATTAACAATGCGTCCAAAAGGTACTTTTTACAAAGGATAATTAACTTATCAACGCCTTTCATCTCGTACACGGGTGCAAGCGCGCCACTCTTCAAAGGCGTTATGCTAAGCACCGACAATACGAAAAGCACGCTCACGCCAGCGATAACCGCCGTATTGACCGCGCAAATAATCCCACCAAACAACCGTCCGAAAATTCCCGGCTTGCCGTAGCCGACACGCACCGTCATACCACGCGCTTTGTATTCCTCATAGTCGTCGTAATCGTCCGCATCCTCATCATATTCAATTCCGTCGTCATCTGCGACAAACCTGTCGCCGTGCACGTCTACGCGCTTATAGTGCGGACGGAATATCACCTTGAAAATACCGTAGAAAAACAATACGCCAAGCACCGCAATACACGCGGAAAGAAGCGTAGAAATCATTGCAGCTGCCTGCGCGTTGAGCTTACCTGCCAATTTGCTTCCAAACGCGCTGTCGAGCTTAGCGCCGAGAAATTTCTCAATCAGCACGTACGCAACCATAATCAGCGCCCACGTAAAGCCCGCCCAGCTTACCTTTCTGCCGCCGCGAGCAAAACCGATAAAGAACGCAATAAGAACTAGCGCCACCCCGACCGCAATAGCAATCGTCGGAAGGTATTTTTCTATTGCTTTCAAGCCGCCCGCCAATAACGAATACGTCATAAGCATCACTCCTTATTTGTTGAAATTATCTTTAAGCGAAACGATTTCGGACAATACGAGTTTCCCGTTTTCGTCCGTGCATTTTTTGTAATAGCCGATACGCATAAGCTGGAAGGGCTTGTTTTCCTCGCTAGCGAAAAGGTACGGCTCTGCCTTGCCTTGGAAAATATGTTCGCTGTCGAGGTTCATTCTCTCGCCGAAATCCTGTCCTGCGTACTCCGCATCCTTTAACAATACGCCGTATTTGCGGATTTCCGCGTCTACGCCCGTCTTACCGTCTACCCATTGAATCGTTCCCTTGACCTTAATACCGCTCGTATCGTTTGCGGAGCGGCTTTCGGGGATATACGAGCATTTCAGCTCGACCACTTCGCCGTTTTCGTCCGTTACAACCTCGTCGCAATGAATGATATACGCATTCTTCAAGCGCACGTAGCCGTCCGGCTTCAAGCGCTGATACTTGGGCGGGGGATTGGCGGAGAAGTCCGCTTTGTCGATATACACCGTCTTGGAAAACGCCACTTTTCTCGTACCCAACTCGGGCTTTAAGGGGTGCAACGCCGTTTCTAATTCTTCCTCGCCTTCATAGTTGGTAAGCGTTACTTTCAACGGTTCGAGTACCGCCATAGCCCGTTCCGCATTCTCGTTTAAATTGTCACGGATACACGCTTCCAAATAGGAAAGCTGACATTCGGAATTTGCCTTTACAATACCGATTTTCGTACAGAAATCGAGGAGTGCTGCGGGCGGCACGCCGCGATTGCGCAAACCTGCCACCGTGGGCATACGGGGATCGTCCCAGCCGTGGACGTGTCCCTCTTCGACGAGCTTTTTCAAATACCGCTTAGACATAACCGTATTCGTCACGGCAAGGCGGGCAAACTCGATTTGACGGGGCTTGGGTGCAAATCCCAGCTGGATACCTACCCAATCGTACAAGGGGCGGTGATCCTCAAATTCCAGCGTACAAAGGGAATGTGTCACGCCTTGAAGATAGTCGCAGATAGGGTGCGCATAGTCGTACATAGGATAAATACACCACTTGTCGCCCGTGCGGTGGTGCGTGGAGCGCAAAATACGGTAGATAACGGGGTCGCGCATATTCATATTGGGCGAAGCCATATCAATCTTTGCGCGCAAGCATTTGCTACCGTCGGGGTATTTCCCCGCTTTCATTTCGCGGAAAAGTTGTAAATTCTCCTCAACGCTGCGGTTTCTGTACGGGCTGTCCTTGCCCGCTTCCGTCAACGTACCGCGCGTTGCGCTGATTTCCTCGGGGGAAAGGTCGCAAACGAACGCCTTGCCGTCCCTAATCAGCTTTTCGGCATATTCGTAAATGATATCGAAAAAGTCGGAGGCATACACCTCTTTCGCCCAATCGTAGCCTACCCATTCGATATCCTTACGAATGGCGTCTACGAACTCCGTTTTCTCCTTGGAGGGGTTGGTATCGTCGAAAAAGAGATTGCATTTGCCACCATACTTTTTCGCCGTACCGAAATTGACGAGCATACTCTTGATATGCCCGATATGCAGATATCCGTTCGGTTCGGGCGGAAAACGAGTCTGTACGGCGGAGATTTTGCCGTTTTCAATATCGTCGTTGATGATCTGTTCGATAAAATTGGTTGCTTCGATAGTGTTCATATCATTCTCTCACAAGTTTGTTTTTATAGTGAATTAAAAGCTTTGCTTTCGTAAATCGATTTTTCCAAAATCGTACATTGCCGCCGTTCGTCGGCGTGAATTGCAATGCTTTGCATTGCGTTAGCATAGCTTGCAATGCATTTCCTTAGGACAAGCCCACGATCGTACCGTCGGATAAAAGGTCTATCTTTTCTGCGGCAGGGTGCGCCCCAAGCCCGGGCATCAGCATGATTTTCCCTGCGATCGCTACGATAAATCCCGCGCCGCCTTTCAAAACGATATCCCGTACGGAAATACGGAATCCCGTAGGTCTGCCCAACAGCTCAGCATTGTCCGAAAGGGAGTATTGCGTTTTGGCGATAATGACGGGCATATTGCCTTGTCCCTTTTCCTCAATGACCTTGATTTTTGCAAGCGCTTCGTCCGAGAAATCTACCCCGTCTGCGCCGTAAATCTTTTGCGCTACCTTTTCGATCTTTTCGCAAACGCCGTCCGTCAGCTCGTACGGGTGACAAAGTTTAGAGGGGATTTCGCAAGCCTTGACAACTTCTTCGGCAAGTTCCTTGCCGCCCTCGCCGCCTTTCAGGAATACGTCGGTAAATACCGCCGTAGCACCCGCCTTTCTCACCGTTTCAATGACCAAATCCGTTTCCGCCTGCGTATCGGTAAAGAAACGGTTCATTGCAACGACAACGGGTTTTTTGAACACGTTCGTCACATTTTCGATATGCTTCAACAAATTGGGCATACCCTTTTCAAGCGCTTCAAGGTTTTCTTCGGAGAGCGTTTCCTTTGCCGCGCCGCCGTGGAGTTTGAGCGCCTTGACCGTCGCAACAATCACAACGCAATCGGGTTCGATACCCGCCGCCCGACATTTTGTGTCGAGGAATTTTTCCGCGCCGAGGTCTGCACCGAATCCCGCTTCCGTGACTGCATAATCGGCAAGGCTCATAGCGCAATACGTCGCCTGTACGCTGTTGCAACCGTGCGCAATATTGGCAAACGGTCCGCCGTGAATAAATGCGGGAGTGTGTTCGAGGGTCTGTACGAGATTGGGCTTCATTGCCTCCTTTAACAGCACCGCCATAGACCCCACCGCGCCGGGAATATCCTTTGCGCGGACGAAATCGCCGCTCTTGTTCAAACCGACAATGATATTGCCGAGGCGTTTTTTCAAATCGTCGATATCCGTCGCCAAACAAAGTACCGCCATAATTTCACTTGCCGCGGTGATGTCGAAGTGATCTTCTCTTTCCACGCCTCTGCCTTTGCCGCCCGTCATAATGTTGATAAGCTGCCGCTCGTTCATATCCATACAACGGTGGAAATAGATGTTGTCGATATCGATATCAAGCGCATTGCCACGGAAAATGTGATTGTCCATCAATGCGCACAAAAGGTTGTTCGCCGCCGTGATTGCGTGCAGATCGCCCGTGAAATGGAGGTTGATATCCGCCATCGGTACGACTTGCGCATACCCGCCGCCAGCCGCGCCGCCTTTGATTCCGAAAACGGGACCCAAAGAGGGTTCTCTAAGCGCAAGACAAGCCTTTTTGCCTATCTTGGAAAGTCCGTCGGCAAGCCCGATCGAAACGGTCGTTTTGCCCTCGCCCGAAGAGGTGGGGTTGATCGCCGTCACTAAGATCAGTTTCGCCTTTCTTTTGGCGTTTTTAGGCAAAGACACTTTTGCCTTGTATTTACCGTAAAGCTCTAAATCGTTTTCCGTAAGGTTGAGCTTTTTTGCCACCTCGCGTATGTCTTCTAACTGCGCGGATTCCGCTATTTCAATATCCGAAAGCATAATAACTCCTTTCTTGTGTATATTCTCGCACGTATCATTATATCATATCTTTCGGAAAAATGGAATACTTTTCGGGTAAATTTTTTCTTTTTTTCCGTAAAAAATAACCTTTGCGGAAAAAAATTTTCCAAAAGCGGCTTTTTGTTAAAAATTTTCCTTTATTTTTATCCCCTTTCGATTGACTTGCGGGAGGAAAATGTCGTATAATGTTGATTGAAAAAGCGGATAGCTTCAAGAAAGGAGTACTACTTATGGCAGACAAGAAAAGAGCGGTAACAATGGAAAAACTCGTTTCCCTTTGCAAAAACAGAGGGTTCATTTTCCCCGGCAGCGAAATTTACGGGGGCTTGGCAAACACGTGGGATTACGGTCCTTTGGGCGTGGAGCTGAAAAATAACGTAAAAAAGGCTTGGTGGAAAAAATTTGTGCAGGAAAACCCGTACAATACGGGCGTGGATTGCGCTATTTTGATGAATACTCGCACGTGGAAAGCGTCGGGGCATTTGGGCGGATTCTCCGATCCGCTTATGGACTGTAAATCGTGTAAAGCCCGTCACCGCGCGGACAACCTCGTAGAGGCGTACGTTGCGAAAAAGGGTTTGGACGTGAAAGTGGAGGCAATGGATAACGACGGGCTGGAAGCGTTTATTTCCGAGCATAAGATCGTTTGCCCCGTTTGCGGAAATTCCGATTTCACGTCGATTAGAAAATTCAACCTGATGTTTAAAACGTTCCAAGGCGTCACCGAGGACAGCACGAACACCGTTTACCTTCGCCCCGAAACGGCGCAAGGTATCTTCGTCAACTTTGCCAACGTACAACGCGCAACGCGTATGCGCGTACCGTTCGGTATCGGTCAAATCGGTAAGTCTTTCCGTAACGAAATCACGCCCGGCAACTTCACGTTCCGTACCCGTGAATTCGAGCAAATGGAGCTTGAATTTTTCTGCAAGCCCGGCACCGACCTCGAATGGTTTGCTTATTGGAAAGATTTCTGCAAGAATTGGCTGTTGTCCCTCGGTATGAAAGAGGAAAACCTGCACTTGCGCGACCATTCTCCCGAAGAGCTTTGCTTCTATTCCAAGGCAACGACGGACTTTGAATACAACTTCGCATTCGGTTGGGGTGAGCTTTGGGGTATCGCAGACAGAACGGATTACGACCTCTCGCAACACGCGAAAGAGTGCGGTAAACCGATTGATTACGTAGATCCCGTCACCAACGAAAGATACGTTCCTTACGTAGTAGAGCCGTCGCTCGGCGCAGACAGAGTAGTGCTTGCATTCCTCACCGACGCATACGACGAAGAAGTGGTAGATGCGGAAAAGAACGATATCCGCACGGTACTCCGTTTGCACCCTGCGCTTGCGCCTTACAAATGCGCGGTATTGCCCTTGCAAAAGAACCTTGCGGAAAAAGCAGACGAAATCTATGCGAAAATGCTGAAAAAATTCCCCGCTACGTATGATATTACGGGTTCTATCGGTAAACGTTATCGCCGTCAGGACGAAATCGGTACGCCGTTCTGCGTAACAATCGATTTCCAAACCCTTGAAGACAATACCGTAACCGTGCGCGACCGTGACACTATGGAACAAATCCGTGTAAGCGTAGAGGACGCAATCAAATACGTCGAAGAAAAGATAGAATTTTAACGCATTTGCGTTATAGAAAAAGGTCGAAGCAAAACTGCTTCGACCTTTTGTTTTTACCTTTTTCGCAATAAACGGGCATACCGTGTACGCGTTGAAGCGTTACCAAGCGGTTGGCTTGCCGTCTACGTACCGCCAATAGTTCCCTTTGTCGGGGGGTTGTTCTTCGCTGTAATAATACCACGTTGCCCCCGTTAAGTATGCGTTGTCACTTTTCACGTTGCCAAGCAACGTTTCTTTTTGCTCTGCCGTGCCCGTATAATATATGCTCGTCAGCGCTTCCGTCGTAGCAAACGCATACTCCCACACAACCAAAACGCTGTCGGGAACAACCATGCTTTGCAGAGCTGTACAGTTATAAAAGGCACTCATATCAATCACGCACAATCCGTCGGGCAAAACGATATCCGTTAAAGCGGTACACGAACCGAAAGCACTAAAAGAAATTTTCGTTAAGCCTTGGGGAAACGTCACGCTTTTTAACGAAGTGCAATCACTAAATGCAGACATTTCAATCTCCGTCACGCCATCGGGAATCACGATACTTTTCAGAGTCGTGCAGCCGCAGAACGCCGCATTTCCGATTGACGTCACACCGCTTGGCAACGTAATTTCCGTCAAAGCAACACACCCCCCAAACGCCCAAGAATCAATCGTTTTTATCCCGTCGGGGATAGAAATTTCCGTCAGCTTTTCGCAACCGTAAAACAAAGCGCTCCATACATTTTCAATACCGCTTGGAATCGCCATAGCCGTAAGTTCTTTGCAATCCGCAAACACCCGTTCGCCAAGGGAAGTCAATCCGTTAGGCAATGCAATTTCTTTCAAAGCCCTACAATTTTCAAAAGCCGACGTTTCAATCCTCGTCACGCTGTCGGGGAGCGAGATATCCGTTAAGGCGACACAGCCTCTGAAAGTATATTCGCAGATTTCGGTTAATCCGTTAGGCAACGTAATTTCTTTCAAGGCTATGCAGCCCTCAAACGCCGAATATTCCATGGTTGTCACGCTGTCAGGTACGACCACGGCTTGCAGGGAAGCACAATCCGCAAACGAGCGATTACCGATAGAAGTAATACTGTCGGGGATAGAAATGCTTTTTAACGAAGCCTTTGAAAATGCGCCGTTGCCGATTCTCGTTACGGGCAATCCCTTATAGGTCTTGGGAATTACCATGTCCGCCTTTTCCGTGAATTGCCCCGCAACCTCATATTCTTCCTTACCGTTTATCTTTCTAAACTTCAAATCGGATACAACCGCTTTCTCGACCTGCACCGTCCGTGCGTAAGACAACATTTTGCCTTTCAGCTTCTTCAAGTCCTTTTTTACGCAACCGAATTGTACCGACCAAAAAGAATCGAACGATTTATACCCGCACCAAAGAAAGGCGTAGTCCTTGCCCTCGAAGTCGTTTTCGTACGTGAAATACACAAATCCGTTATCCTGCGAAATTTCCGAAGCGGAATTGTACGTGGTTCTATACGCCAAAAGCACCAATTCCGCATAGTCCTCCGCCGACATCCAATCCCCGTTTTTATTCACCGTTTCCAAAGCCGCAAACGTTTCCTCCAACGTAATGACCACCATTTTCGGGGATACGTAATACGCCGTATACTGCGGATAATCCTCGTGCGTTTCTTCGGAAAATTCTTTTGTCAACGTAATCGCAAGCCCATTCTTTTCAAACCGTTGTTTGAGCAAGGAACAACCGCTTGCGCCAAAAACCGTCAAACAAACGAAACAAACAACCAACAAGATTTTTAAAATACTCTTTCTCAATGTTTCTCCTTTCCTTTTTATTATATTTATTCTACAACAAACGGTTGCTTAAAGCAAGGCGTTTTGGAAAATCAGTTTCGGGAGCGGAGGGAGTGGAGAAGGGAAGAAGCGTCGGCATAGCCCGTGCGCGTTGCAATATCGTCAAGCGTATAGCCCTGCTCCTTTAAAGACAGCGCCGTTTTGACCCGCAGCGTTTTTAAATAGGCGTACGGGGTCATACCGACCTCCCTCGTAAATTTCCGTATAAACCCGCCCTCGGATAAAAAACTGCCGTCGGCAAGCGATTTGACGGACACTTTATCCGCAATCCCTGCGTGCATAACTTCAAGCGCGCGCGTAATTGCCACGTCCTTGACGGGCACAACCCCCGCAAGCTCTGCCGCGCGCGCGCTCAAAAACAGTACCGCGCGGATAAACAGCGCTTGAAAATTTTCCTCTTCGGCGATTGCCGAACCGCCTTTCCAACGCGTTTCTTCGATTTGACCGCCCTCCAAAAATACGGCAAGCGCCGCCTTGTCTATGGCTTCCTCCGCAACGAACGAGAGAATATTGCGGGAAACGATCGGCGCGGTAAGCTGAAAATCGCACCAAGTATGCACGAGCGGGTCGCTCTGCTCCGAATAAAAACTTGCGTCCGCCGTGTACGGAATAAAATAAATCCTGCCCGCTTGCAGGGGGATATTTTTGCCGTCCTTTTGATATCCGCCTTTCCCCGAATGAATATAATACAATCGGTTAATACGGTGCGTCATATCGACGACCCAATTTTCGGGAACGGGGCAATGCCCAAAGTCTTTTATTGTACAGTCGAGTTTCATTGTCGTCACCTGAAAATCAATTTTGAACAACGATTTTTTGACATACCTGCCGTTTTTTTATAAACAGTTTCATTTTTTGTCAAGCTCATTATAACATAGCCCATTCGTAAAGTCAAGTAAAAAACTCCCTTTGAAAGGGAGTTTTAACCTCGCTTGCTCTTGTAAGAACAATCACGCATTGCAAGCTATTTCTCGGAAAAATAAAATTGTGGCGTAGTGATACAATCGCTACGCCACGTTGCGTTTTTTATTTCGATTAAAGTTCTGCGAAATATTTGATCGTTCTAACCATTTGGCTCGTGTAGGAGTTTTCGTTGTCATACCAAGAAACAACCTTAACAAGCGTCGTGCCGTCGCCCATAGGCATACACTTCGTTTGCGTAGCGTCGAACAACGAACCGTAGGTGATACCGATAATATCGGAGGAAACGATTTCTTCTTCCGTGTAACCGAAGGAAGCGGAAGCCGCCGCTTTCATAGCTGCGTTTACGCTGTCTGCGGAAACTTCTCCTTCGCAAACCGCAACAAGTTGGGTAAGCGAACCGGTGGGAACGGGAACGCGTTGCGCGCAGCCGTCAAGAACGCCGTTAAGTTCGGGAATAACAAGACCAATTGCTTTTGCTGCGCCCGTGGAGTTGGGAACAATGTTCACAGCAGCCGCTCTTGCACGACGAAGGTCGCCCTTTCTGTGAGGTCCGTCAAGAACCATTTGGTCGCCCGTGTAAGCGTGGATCGTCGTCATATAGCCTTTCTTAATCTTTGCAAGCTTATTGAGCGTGTTTGCCATAGGAGCAAGGCAGTTCGTGGTGCAGGAAGCCGCGGAGATGATCGTGTCTGCTTTCGTAAGCGTCTTTTCGTTTACGCTGTAAACGACGGTGGGAAGGTCGTTGCCTGCGGGAGCGGAAATAACAACTTTCTTTGCGCCTGCTTTAAGGTGCGCTTCCGACTTTGCTTTGGACGTGTAGAAACCGGTACATTCCAAAACAACGTCAACGTCGTTTGCCGCCCAAGGGCAGTTTGCAGCGTCTTTTTCTGCATAAATTTTGATCGTTTTGCCGTTTACGGTGATCGTACCTGCTTCGTCGTCAGCCGAAACCGTATCCGCAAGCGCGTATCTGCCTTGCGCGGAATCGTACTTCAAAAGGTGTGCGAGCATCGAAGGGCTGGTAAGGTCGTTGATCGCTACAACGTCGTAGCCCTCTGCGCCGAACATTTGTCTGAATGCAAGACGACCGATACGGCCGAAACCGTTGATTGCAACTTTTACGTTTGCCATAATAGAGTTCCTCCAAAATATGAAAATTTTTAATTATTAGCTTTTTAAGACAAGCGGAAAAAACGACAACCGTTTTTGTCCGTATACTATTCTACCACACTTTTTTTCTTTCGTCAATAATTTTGAGCGTTTCTACGAAAAATTATTTTAGAAATTCGATATTTTTTTACTTAATCGTTTATTCACGCGGACAATCCTTATGGCAATGCCCGTAATACCAACAGCGATAGGGCTTTTCGCATTGCTCGCCAACGGGTATATCCGGCATTACGGCATCCCGCTTTTTTATCTTCCCATAAACGAATATCTTGCTATCGACAATTCGCTCAAACGAGCGGCTTTCTTTTGTTACGTCCACAATTTTGTATCGTTCGCCGGCGTGTTCAATGCATACCTGCCCCGCACTTTCGTCGCAACGAAGCACCAAAAACGAAGCGGAAAGCGGTATGCCGCATTTACGCAATATCAGGCGTTGAAATCCCAAGTCCACCAAAAATTCTTTGCGGATTTCCGTTGTGTTTTTCACCTCGTACAAGGCGTATTTCTCGCCGTCCTTTTTGAGTATATCGGCGGCGCAATAGTTTCCGTACCAAGAAAAAGCGCCCTCGCAAATCACGGGCGTACCCGCTTGTAAGAGCGTTTTCGTCTTTTCGAGCATGGCGGCGTAATCCAAACGCCCGTCCTCTTTCAAGGTCGTCGTTTCTACGTATTCGCCGAATATACTCATTGCCTTGTCCCCGAACTCGTTTCCCGCGTCGAGGCGCGCCTGCACCTCGGGCGGGATTATTTTCAGTTCGGGCATATGCGCGTCCAGCCATAACATTTTTTCACATTGCAGGGCGCGCACAAAATCCGTTTTCGATACGGGCATAACCCCTCCTTGGGGCGTTTGCCCCTTAGTTTTCTTCTGCCGACGCCGTTTCCTCTACGGGCGCTTCTTCTGCCGCTATCGTTTCAACGGGCGTTTCTTCCGCTTTCTTATCTTTCAAGATAAGATTTAATACGATACCGAGAATCATGGCAACCGCCGTCGAGGTGATCGTTACGCCTTGACCTGCAATGTTGAAGTTGATGGAAAGTCCGCCGATACCCGCTACGAGAATCGCCGCCGCAATGAAAATATTACGGTTTACGCCGAAGTCAATCTTCTCATTGATAAGCATTTTCACACCCGACGAAGCGATAAAGCCGTAAAGCACAAGCGATACGCCACCCGTTACGCACTTGGGAATGGTCTGTACGACAACCATAAGCGGCGTGAACAAGCCGAGCGCAATCGTTGCGATACAAGCGGTGATGATGACGGGAACGGAAGCTACCTTCGTTACGCCGACAACGGCTACGTTTTCGCCGTACGTCGTGTTTGCGCAACCGCAAAGCACGCCAGAAACCGCCGTAGCAACACCGTCGCCCATAAGCGTATTGGAAAGACCGGGATCTTTCAAAAGGTCTTTGTGGATAACGTTGCCGAGGTTGAGGTGGTCGCCGATATGCTCGCAAATGGTAACGAGGGATACGGGCGCGAACGCCAAAACGATCGTCAACATCTGACCCCAAGCAAACGTGCCGTTATTAAAGTTCAGGAAAGCAAAGCAGTCATAACCGATAAAGCTTGCCACGGAGATATCCTTGAAGTTGTTCACAATCGGATCAAAGGAAATAATAATTGCTTCTTCCCAATTTGCCAAATGACCGATACCCGTGAAGATGAGCGCCACGCCATAGCCTGCCGCCATACCGATAACGAACGGAATGAGCGAAAGCGTCTTGTTGCCGTAATGCGCCGTGAGCGCCGTAACCACAAGCGCAACAAGTCCGCAAAGAATTGCAATCAAGCTGTAATTACCCGCCGCATTTACCGTAAGGTTGCCTACTGCCGAGCCGGCAAGTCCAAGACCGATAACCATAATGACAGGACCTACTACGATTGTGGGAAGAAGCTTAAAGAGCCAACCCGTACCCGCTTTTTTGATGACAAGCGCAACGATTACGTAGATAAGACCTACGAGAACCATACCGATTGCAAGAGCGAGGTAGTTGCCCACGTTTGCGTCGTTCGGATTAGCGTCCAGCGCAAAAGCTACGCCCATTGACGAGAGATACGCGAAAGAACTCGAAAGTACAACGGGGGATTTCTTATTCGTGAACGCTATGTAAATAAGCGTACCGATACCTGCGGAAATGATCGTTGCGGGGATTGACGTACCGATAATGAGGGGTACGGTAATACACGCGACGAACATTGCCAGAATGTGTTGAATGGAGAGAAGCGCCCATTGCGATTTTTTCGCAGGCACTTCGTGCACGTCCAACACGAGATCGTTTTTAGCGGCTGTGTTTTCCATATAACTGCTCCTGTAAAAATTTATTTTTCGGGCTGTTTGCCCACCTATACAATGATACCATTTTTTTAAAATGTTGTCAAGGAAGTAGACGAAAATTATTTTCTTTTTTTGCAATTTTTCAACAAATCACGCCAAGAAATTTTTGTATGAAAAATCCCCGATAAAAATCGGGGATACTTTTCCTGTTATTGCGCATCCGCTACGGGATAAACGCTTGCTTTCTTTTTGTCTTTGCCCATTCTTTCGTAACGAACGATACCGTCCACAAGCGCGAAAAGGGTGTCGTCTTTGCCGATACCTACGTTCGTGCCGGGGTGAATTTTCGTGCCTCTTTGACGAACGAGAATGTTACCTGCAAGGACTTTTTGACCGTCGCTGCGCTTCGTGCCAAGTCTTTTTGCCTCGCTATCTCTGCCGTTGTGGGAGGAACCGGTACCTTTCTTATGAGCGAATAAACTGATGAAAATCATTTTTATTTCTCCTTGTATTCGATTTCTTCGTCCCGCTTTGGGAACAGTTGCAATTAAAGGTTAATCTTTTCTACTTTAACTGCGGTGAAGGGTTGTCTATGACCCTGCTTCTTACGCTCGTTCTTCTTAGCTTTGTACTTGAAAACAATAATTTTCTTTGCCTTAGCTTGTGCAACGACCGTAGCGGTAACCGTCGCGTTTTCTACGTCCGCGCCCGTTTTGATACCGTTCTCGTCAGAAACCATAAGCACTTTGAAGTTTACGGTTTCGCCTTCCGCCGCATTGAGCTTCTCAACGCGAATAACGTCGCCTTCCGCAACCTTGTACTGCTTGTTTCCGTTATCGATAATAGCGTACATAAAGTTTTTACCTCCTCTTTCCAGTCTCGAAGAATACCCAAGGCGCGCTTTTTCCGAAAAATAAGCGACTTAAAAACAGCCCGTTTCTATCGGCTCGACTATTACTATACCACAATTCGCTACCGCCCGTCAAGCATTTTTTATTCATTTTTTATATTTTTTACATATTTTGCAAGGTTTTTCCCATACTAAAAGCATAAAGGAGATTGATATGCAGAAACAAAGCGAAGAAATTTTAGCGGAAATTTACAGAAACGCGCAGTTGGCGCTCCAATCCATTTCGGATATTATGCCCGAAGCGCAAGATGAAAAAACGAAAACGGAATTACAAGCCCAACACGAAGAATACGAACGGCTTTCTTCCAAAGCTATCGTATTGGCAAAAAACAAGGGGATTGAACTGAAAGAACCCAATCCCTTCAAAAAGGCTATGATGTGGGGCGCAATTAAAATGAACACGCTTACCGACAATTCCCGTTCCCATATCGCAGATATGATGATTCAGGGTACGATTATGGGCATTACGTCCTTACGAACCTCTAAAAACGAGGCAAAACCGGGCGCAGACGAAGAAATACTTTCTCTACTCGACGAGATGATCGGCTCGGAAGAGCGGTTTGAAAAGAAGTGGAAAAGTTATTTATAATATAATAAGGAAGCCGCCGAGTTTTTCCATAAGGAAGTACTCGGCGGACATTTTTCTTTTATTCCACATACGTTTCAGCCGTCGGCAAACGTTTGTTTTATCGCAAACGTTGACGCCGTATTGCGACGCGTCCATATTGAAAAACGGCGTAGATACGAGCAAGACAAGGAAACCGCGACTTCTCCGACGGGAGTTTGCTTGACCGTAAACGAGCGAGGAGAAACGTAAGGTTGACGAAATATTGCGACGTGTATACGTCGTTTTTTTACTCTCCGCGGATCTTATGCAATAGCCACGAAAAAAATATTTTACAATCGAGAAAAAAGGCGTATTGCCAAGCGTATTTTTGATCGGAAAGCAACGCTTCTTCTTTTTCTGCCTGCTCTCGCTTGTACAGCGGGTCTATCAATCCCGGCTTTGCCAAAAATCTATCCATTTGTACGTCCGTCAACCCCTCGCAATCGCTTTCGGTAAACGGCGTTGCCCCAACGATACTCATTCGCCCGCAAAACACGTCCCACAAACGCAAAATGGCATACAGCTTCGTGCGCTTCAACCATTCGCCGTATTTTCCCTCGGGGATAGCAAACAAGTGCAAATCCTTCACTCTGCCCTTTTTACATACGTATTCGTCCGATTGTACGAGTTTTTCCGTTTCGCCCCGTTTTTTCGCCGCCGTACCTTTCAAAAACACGGTCAAAAACAGCGGGGATAAAACAAGCAAGCATACGGCGGATACAAGTACGTCGAACACCCGCTTGAAAAACCAACGGTAGGTCAAACATACGATTACAAGAAGCGCCAGCGCATCTACGAGCGCAAACGTCAAAATACCGTACCATTGCCCTAAAAACTCGTTCATACTTCTTCGTCCTCGTTCTCGTCGATATATTCGGGTTCTTCTGCAACTTCTATCACGGATTTTATTTTCGCCAGCACGTCGTTTTTGCCGTAATTCGTTTCCGCGCTCGTCGCAAGCAGATTCTCCACCCCTAAGTACAAATCCGCTGCAATCGCCTTGATATGTTCTTTGAGCTTCATTCTCGAAAGTTTATCCGCCTTGGTCAGCGTGACCGTGAACGGGAGGGTGTGGTAATGCAAAAACTGCATCATTTGCACGTCGTCCTCGGTAGGGTCGTGCCGCGCATCCACAAGCATAAACACGTGCGATATATTTTCCTTTTGCGCAAAGAATTTATCGAGCGTTTGCGCCCACTTCGCCTTTTCCGCTTTGGAAACTTTGGCAAACCCGTACCCAGGAAGATCGGCAAGGATAAACTCGCCGAAATCGAAATAATTGACAAGCCTCGTTCTGCCTGGTTCGCTACTTGTTTTGGCGAGCTTTTTTCTGCCCGCAAGCATATTGATAAACGAGCTTTTTCCCACGTTCGATTTTCCGCAAACCGCAATCATAGGCTTATTAGGCTTAATGAACTGCTCCGCCTTGGCGGCAGAGGTGATAAACGTTGCGTTTTTAATGGTCAATGCAGGCGGTTTTTTATCGTTCGTTTCGTACACGGTAGCCTCCTTTTAGCATCTAACGCTATCTTGCGCCTCGCTAAGCGTCACGGGCAAGCGCTTTACGCTTTCTTTCTTTTCTTTCATTTTCGGAAATACGATTGCAAACACCTCGTCGATAGCGGAAACGGGAACAAACGTCACGTCCTGTTTCAATACTTGCGGGAACTCCTCGATATCCTTTTCGTTGGCTTTGGGAATGATAACCGTTTTAATACCAACCCGCCTTGCGGCAAGCGCTTTTTCTTTCAAACCGCCAATGGGCAATACCTTGCCTCGCAACGTAATCTCGCCCGTCATAGCCACGTCGCCACGCGCTTTTTTCCCTGTTAAAACGGAGAGAATCGCCGAAGCAATCGTAATGCCTGCGCTCGGCCCGTCTTTGGGCGTTGCGCCCTCGGGTACGTGGATATGCAAATCCGTTTCCGCAAATTTATCCGTATCGATACCGTACGCTTCCGCGTGCGAACGAATGTACGAAAGGGCGGCTTGGGCAGATTCCTTCATCACGTCACCGAGCTTACCCGTCAGCTTGATTTCGCCTTTGCCTTTCATTGCCGTTGCTTCAACGGTGAGCGTCGTCCCGCCGACCGCCGTCCACGCAAGCCCGACCACCGCGCCGACTTCGCCCTGCAATTCCTTTTGATCTACCGTGAAACGGGGCGCGCCGAGCAGTTTTTCCACTTCCTTTTCGGTGAGTTTCACCTTACGTGTAGCCGCGTTTTTCGCGTGCTTCACCGCTATTTTTCTACATACCGAACCGATTGTGCGTTCCAACGTTCTAACGCCCGCTTCCCGCGTATAGCCTTCGATAATAAATCGGTACGCCGTATCGCCAATCTCGACGTTTTTCGCCGTCAAGCCGTTGGCTTTGAGCTGTTTGGGCAAAAGATACCGTTTGGCAATTTCCGTTTTTTCTTCAAGCGTATAACCCGAAACCTCGATAATTTCCATTCTGTCGCGTAAGGGCGCGGGAATCGTGTCGAGGGAGTTTGCCGTCGTGACGAACAGCACCTTACTCAAATCATACGGCGCTTCCAAATATCTATCCCTGAACGTTGCGTTTTGTTCGGGATCGAGCGCTTCCAAAAGAGCCGAGCCGGGGTCGCCGTGCATATCCATACTCATCTTGTCGATCTCGTCCAAAAGGAACACGGGGTTGATTGTACCCGCTTGTTTCATACCGTACAAAATCCGTCCCGGCATTGCGCCGATATAGGTACGTCTATGCCCACGGATTTCCGCTTCGTCGCGTACACCCCCCAGGCTCATACGCACAAATTTTCTGTTCAACGCTCTTGCAATAGATTTGGCAATACTCGTTTTACCCACACCCGGAGGACCGACAAAACAAAGAATAGGGGCTTTCATATCGCCCGTCAATTTCAGTACGGCAAGGTATTCGGTGATACGCTCCTTGATTTTTTCCAAGCCGTAATGATCCTCTTCCAAAATCTCGATACAAGCGTCCAATTCCTGCGTATCGACGGTTTCTTCCGTGAACGGAAGCGAGAGGACCTGTTCTAAATACGTAGTTACGACGGTGTATTCGGGAGAGGAGGTTTGCATTTTGCTCATTCTGTCTATTTCTTTTAGACACTTTGCTTTCAGCTCCTCGGGGAGATTTTTTTCCTCGATTTTCGCACGGTATTCGTCCTCTTCCTTACCGTCGTCGCCAAGCTCCGTATGGATAGCTTTAAGCTGTTCTCTAAGAAAGTAGTCCTTTTGCGATTTATCGATATTTAGGCGCACGGCGGAAGTGATTTTTTTCTCGATTTTGGAAATTTCCAATTCGTCGTTCAAGCAACGCTCAAACAGCTTTAACCGCTCTACAAGGCTCGTTTCCTCCAAGCAACGCTGCTTGATTTCCAACTTCACCCGCATAACGGACATTGCCGCGTCGATATACGACTCGGCGTCTTGAAAACCCTCAATCTTAGCAAGCGTTTCCTTACCAAGCTTGCCGTCTACGGCGCACACGTCCTTCACAAGCGCTTTTGCCGTTCTAAAATGCGCCTCTTCCAGCGTTGGATCGCTAAAAACGGTGAACATCTCGTCGCACACGGCGCTGAAATATCCCTGCGTATCGTTAATAGAGCGGGCGCGGGCGCGATACAATCCCTCGCACGATACCCGCACAACGCTTCCCGGCATTTGAGAAGCCTGTTTAATGCGCGCTACGCAACCTACCTCGTACAAATCCCGCGGGGTTATCTCGTTCTTTTCCGTTTCCCGTTGAGTACAAATAAGAACAAGCCTGTCCTCGCTTGCCGTTGCTCTTTGCACGGCTTTTAACGTCATTTCTCTGCCGACCTCGAACGTTACCGTCGTACGCGGAAAAGCCACTTTCCCGCGAAGCGCAATCACAGGCAGTACGTTCGTTCTTGTTTCGTTGTTTACCATAATTTCTTCCATATATATTTATTTACCCAAATTTCTTTCTTCTTAAACGCCTTAGCCAAGGCAATCGTTGAAACACAAGAATCCTCAAAAACGTCTTTTTTGCGCGTTTGGCAAACAAAAGGGCGGAAAGCCTTACGCTTCCCGCCTTATCCGTATTTTTCCGATCATTCGCCTTTGTCTTCTTCCAACTGTTTATAATACTCGTTGTATTTATTAAACTTGTTAAAACTCTCTACCTTATAGTCGTTTACGACCACACCGAGAACGTTTGCTTTGGCGTAATTGAGCGTATTCAACGTTTTTGCGATTTCACCAACGTTTGTATGGCGGTGTCTGCATACGACCACCGTTCCGTCTACTTGGGAAGCAAGCGCAAGCGCGTCAGAAAGCGCAGGTACGGGCGGGGTGTCGATAATTACGTAATCGTATTCCTTTTTGAGCTGTTGCAAAAGCTTTCGCATTTCTTCGCTCTCCAACAATTCATAAGGACGGGGAGAACGCGTTCCGCGCGTGATATAAGAGAAGTTGCCGTTCGTCGTATCGTGATACGTGACCTCTTCAAGCGTTTTTTGTCCCGCAAGGCAATCCGTTAAACCAGGTACGGATTTTTTCTTGAAATATCTGCCAACGCGACCTTTTCTAACGTCTGCATCTACAAGGATAACTCTTGTATCCGAAATCGCGCACATCAAAGCCAAATTGACGGCAACCGTCGTTTTGCCTTCGCCGGGATTTGCCGACGTGAACATTACCACGATACCTTCGCCGTTCGCTTTTTTGGGAATGGATACGGACAGAGTTGCTTTGAAATTACGGAACGCTTCCGTGATGTTAAAATCCATCTTGCCGTCCGTAATCAAAAATTCTTTTCTTTTTACAGGCTCTTTCGTTTTCTTGAAAATACTCATTTTACCGCCTCCGTTTCTTGTTCGATCGAGGGGATCACACCGAGGACGGGTACACCCATTCTTGCCATTGCTTCTTCGTAGTTACGAAGCCGTTTATCCGATCTGTCTATAACGATAACTACGATACACGCCACCACAAACGCCGCCGCACCGAGAATAACCGCATACTTTACAGCCGTATTCGTCGTGTAGCCGTCGTTTAAAAGATTTACCTTGGACAGGGTGGAAATAAAAATACAGTTCGTACCCGAATAACCCGTAGGAACAGCCATATTCGCCGTTACGAAAGCGGGCAAAGCAATTCTTACTTTTGTGAACAACTCTTCGGCAAATTCCTTGTCGTTGAGGACGGAAATACGTACGTAGATAAAGCTCTTTGCCAAATCGTCTACGTCCTCTTCGGATTCGTCGTAATAGCTGTATGAAACGCTTCTTTTAATGCGGTTGACCAACGTTTTATATTTCGCCGTTTGCCGCCATTGTTCCAACGTAAGCCCGTTGGGAGGCGTGTTATTGTTCTCCGTACCGACAAGCGCGATTTGTTCCGCAAAGAAATCGGAGCTTAAAAGCTTGACGATATTATCCATAACGTGTCTGCCATACGCGCCGTAAACGCCGTATTGACTGTCATTTTCCGTAGTACCCTCTTCCGTCTTTTTGGGGTTGACGTAAAATTCTGCCGACGTACCGTAATAATCGGTATTCACCGTCGTAACCACGCCGAGCGTAGCACCGATAACCACGCCGATTAAGAGCGTAATCAGCAGGACCTTGATTTTTCTGAACAAAATCCTGAAAATTTCGGCAAGGCTTATTTCCCCGCGCGCCTGAACGTTTCCTTCCATAAAAACCTTCTCCTTTCTTATCAACAGCGGAAAACAAGCCCGCTATACCTTTATTATTATATCACGCCGTTTTGAAAAAGTAAAGCGTTTTGCCGCCCTACCTTATATATAAAAATAACAATATGGAACGTTTTTATACTTTAACAAATTTCGTTTTTGTATATTTTTTTTGTATATCCTCGTCGAAATCGTAATCGCTGATTACCGCCGTCACCTTGTCGAAATCAAATAAATACCGTCTGTTGCCCATCTGCCGCTCGAATTTTTCGTGGTCGGCAAGAAAGTACACTTCCCTGGCGTTGTTCGCCATCACCGTATACAGCAAATAATACCGCGCGCCTTCGCCGATTCTGCCGTCCACCGTGGCGCAGCCCGTTGAAAAAAACATTTTATCCACGTGGTATCGGCTTGCCGCAAGCACGGTGTCCTCCCCGCCGAGCATACAGGGCGGCTCTATCATTTCCCCACCCAAACAAATTACCCGTACGTTATATTCGGAAAGGTGCGTCACAAGCGCGACGTTATTTGTAATCACCGTGATATCCTTTTTCTCCGTGAGAAATTCCGTCATATATTCCGTCGTCGTTGCGCCGTCGATAAAAACCGTGTCGCCGTCGCAAACAAACTCACACGCTTTTTTGCCTATCTTCAATTTTTCTATGCGCATTTTATGATAGCGGAACGGCAGGGGAACTTCCTCTTCCCGTACAATCTCCACGCCGCCGTAGCTCCGTTTTAACCGCTTTTGTCCCTCCAATACGTTCAAATCCCGATTGATCGTTGCATTGGAATAATGCAGGGCGGAAACGAGGTATTTCACCGTCACGTAGCCGTACCGCTCCACAATCTCCATAATGCTATCCAAACGCTCCTTTTGATACATATGCTTTTCCTTTTTTGAGAATTGTTGAGAATTTTGTTTTATTATAGTGGAAAATCCGTAAAAAGTCAAGCGTGTGGAACTTGCTTTTTTTGTAAGAACGTGCTATAATAGTATGTAGGCAAGCAAAAAAGGAGGGGTTCGTATGCAAACGCTGATGAAAAATACGCAAGCGTATAAGCTGTTGCAAGCGGAAAAACTCTCGAATAAACTTGCCCACGCGTATCTTTTGCTTTGCGACGATACGAAAAATTTGCGAGAAACGGCAAAGCTGTTTGCAAAGCCTTTTTTCGGTTGCGACGGAGAAAATCTCTCTCAAAAACAGCAAAGAATTGCCGAGCTTATAGACGAGGAACATTTTTCCGACTGTCTTTTTTATCCCGAATCGGGGAAAAAATTCGTCGTGGAGGATGCGGACAAGCTTGCAGAAGAGTGCGCGTTAAAACCCGTAGAGGGGAACGAAAAACTCTTTGTTATAACGGATTTTTCCGACGCTACGCCACAAGCGCAAAACAAGCTTTTAAAGCTTTTGGAAGAGCCACCGCAAGGCGTGTATTTCCTGCTTGGCGCGTCTAGCTCGTTTTCCGTGTTGCAAACGGTTTTATCCCGTGTGAAAAAGCTGGAAATCCAGCCCTTTTCCGCAGAAGAGTTAGTGCCCGCGCTCAACCGCATTTACTCGCATACCCGCACAAAAGAGGAGATTGCGCTTTGCGCAGCTTGCGCAGGCGGTAGCTTGGGCGGCGCGCAGAATATGTTGGAAGGCGGCGCGTATAAATCTCTGTCTGAGGATGCCTTTTCCTTGGCGCTTGCCGACGGGTACAATCTCCCCAATCTTATTAAGCAAGCGGGCGAAACAAAACGCAAAAAGGAACTTTTATCGCTTCTTCGTATTCTGTTTCGGGACGCGCTTTTAATCAAAACGGAAGCGGAAAAAGGAGAAAAGACCAAGCAACGCATTTTCCTGAAAACGGAACGGCTCAATTTAATGAAAATTGCGGACAAATATTCACTCCGCGCCCTTGTTTTCGCGCAAGAAGCCATTTCCCAAGCGGAACAGGAAGTATTCTTTAACGCGTATTTCCCGCAATGTTTGGAAATACTCGTTTCCAAAATCCAAAACGTAAAATAAAGGTAAAAGTATGGTAAAAGTAGTAGGAATAAAATTCAAAAGCGGAGGGAAATTATATTATTTTGCTCCCAAAGCGGGCGATACGTACGTGAGAAATATGCCCGTTATCGTAGAAACGTCGAGGGGGCTTGAATACGCTTGGGTAGCGTATCCCGAACGGGAAGTAGAGGAAAAGGATATCGTCCAACCCCTCAAAAGCATTATCCGTATCGCCACGCAAAAGGATAAAGATTTTTACGCCGCTTGCGAAGCGAAAAAACCCAAAGCAATACAAATTTGCAAAGAAAAAATAGTCCAACACGGCTTGGAAATGAAACTGATCGATTGTGAATATGCATTCGACGGAAACAGTATTATTTTCTTCTTCACCGCCGCATCCCGCGTCGATTTCCGCAATCTCGTAAAGGACCTTGCTTCTACCTTCCATATGCGCATAGAATTAAGACAAGTGGGTACCAGGGACGAAACGAAATATCTCGGCGGCATTGCCCCGTGCGGCAGAGTATGCTGTTGCGCAGGCAATATGCCCGAATTTAAAAAGGTGAGCGTAAAGATGGCAAAAACGCAAGGTCTTTCGCTTAATCCCGGGAAAATCAGCGGTCTTTGCGGCAGACTTATGTGTTGCCTTGGTTATGAAATCGACCACTACACGGAATCCGCAAAAAAAATGCCCAAGGTCGGTTCGGAAGTAATCACGCCCGACGGAAAAGCAATCGTTGTAAACCTCGATATGCTCAGAATGAACGTAAAAACCAAAGCGGACGACGGCACAGGCGGCTGGATATACAAGGACTATCCCGCCAAAGACTTGAAATTTAAAAAGACGGCGCTTCCCTCGGATAAAGAAGATTCTCCCGCGGAAGAGGAATAATACCGTTATATCCAAAACGGCGCAATAAAGATAGCAGAAAAAAAAAGACAAACGTTTTTTAAGCGTTTGTCCTTTTTTTATCTCAATACGTTTACCCGCAAACAAAAATCTGTATCAAAGAGCGGTTCTTTTTTGCCGTGATCGCCGAAATCGGTCAGCTTTATCACCCGTTTTCCGTTGGTATAAATCAAATATTTTCCGCCGTTTTCTTCCTTTAAATCGAAATCGGCTACGCCGAATGCAAGCTCGTATTCCCTACAACCGTCAAACGTACCGTTTTCGTTTTTTTGTAAGCGGACGAGCGTCCAATTTTTCGGAATAAACCCAAGCTCTGCATATTTTCTATTCCGTTTGCTTTCTTTTTCAACGTTGATAAGGGTATTGTTTATCCAAATTTTTTTCATATCCGCGCCGTTTTTCGCCGCGTCGCCGCCGTTCCCAACGGAGCGGGCAGACTGACCGTTTACCATCGGTTTTTTCGCAAAGCACATTACGAATGCGGAAATAAACCCGACGATTGCCTGTACGATACGCACAGGAATCAATAAAATTTCTAAAAATACGTTGCTTTCGTTTTTTTCAACGCCCGGCTTTCTGATACAGTACAAATTCCCGTCTTTATCCTCAATGGGCTTAATATACGAATATTTTTCGTCTACGATAAGTTCCTCTATCTGCATGGTATCTTTACGAAAACGGCATATTTCCGAAGGAAGGTAAGTAACAAAGGCATTATTCGCATCCCTGCCTACCGGGTACGAGTTGAAGAGTATATTTCCCTCTTTGTCGTACGAAGGATTTTCGTCGAAAGAATCCCCGTCTGTCAAAAAAACAAAATCCCCGTTGTCTTTAAATTCTGCAACATTCGAGCAAATACTGTCCGTCTGTACCGCGCCGATTATTTTCCCGTCCTCTTGCACGGAAAAGGAATTGAATTCATATTCGCTAGAAGAAAGATAGTGCGCTTCCGTATAATTTTCGTCGTCGGTATATTTAAAATAAATCCCCGACGTATCGTTTACGGAAAAAGCATACAAAATTTTATTTTCTTCCACGGTAGGAGAAACGCATTTTACCTTCGCTCTTATCACCGTTTCGTCAGGAGAATCGAAATAATACCCGTCCTCTATCATCAAGTCCGTGTTTTTCTTCCATTCTTTGTTTTTCGCCGAACGCATTGCGTTTTCTTTATATTTTTCTATGTAACGGCTGGAAAAAACCGTTTTTTTCCCGTCCGCAAAAATACCTATTTTTTCGCCGTCCGAAAACCCTATTTTCATACTTTCTCCTTATAACGGACTTTTCCGTTCCTTACCCTGCCCGCGCGGATATTTCGGCGGAGTGTTTTTTATCTTTTTCACAATCGCAAGAGAACGTTCTCCGTATCCTTCGGGCAAAACGTATTCCTTTATATCCGCAAGCTCCGCGCCCAATATCTTATATGCCGTTTTCGCTTCTAAAATTTCTTGCGTATCACCGCTTTTGTAGGCAATAAACGTACCGCCCACCTTACAAAAAGGCAAGCAATATTCGCTGAGCGTATTCATTCTTGCCACGGCGCGCGCGGTCACGTGGTCGAATTTCTCTCTAAAACGGTTATCTTTCGCGCCGTCTTCTGCCCGAAAGTTATAAATATACATTTCCTTTAACTGTAAGTTATCCACAACCGCCTGTAAAAACTCGCATTTTTTTCCAACGCTCTCAAAAAGAGAAAAAGAAAGATCAGGACGGAGTATCTTCAAAACCACGGACGGAAATCCCGCCCCTGAACCGATCTCCGCTACGCTTGTGCCCTCTTTGAAAAAGTCTGCGCCGATTGCGCTGTCTAAAAAATGCTTGTAAAATATATCCTTTTCTTCAAGGATTGCAGTAAGATTATATTTTTGATTGTACGCAAGAAGCAACGCGCGGAATTTATCGAATAATTCCTTTTTTTCTCCCGTTATGTACTTTTGCTGTTTTTCTATTATACTTTGCATACTTAACATTATACCACGAATACGATTAAATATCAAATATTTTGTCTATACAAATAATAAAAATATCAATAAAAAAGGAGTTATCCACTCTTGTCCACAGAAAAGTTATCCACATTTATCCACAATGTGGACAGGCTTTGGGGATAACTATTTAATTGTATAAATATTCTGCTATTTTGTATTTTTATTCATTTTTATAAAACAGCTGTTTTCTTTTTAATCCACTTGTCCACAAATTATACACATTTTTATCCACCGAAAAAAGAAACTTGTCCACAAGAACAAAACCCTTTTAAATAAAGAAAAAACCACGCAAAAAAGAGGGTTGTCCACAATTCCACTCCCCTTTATTGATATTACGATTATAACTCTTTTATATATAAGTATCTTCTTGGTAAAAGCAAACGAAACCTCTTTTTGAAAGGTTGACTTTGCTTTTTTAAAGTGGTATACTTTATTCGTTGATACGTAATTTTTTTTTCAAGATAACGGTATACGAAGCTACGACTTTATCGGACGTCGGGAGCGGAGATATTATTCTCCTACAAAAGAAAAAATATACTACATACAAGCAGATTATTTTTGTGTCTTTTAAAATTCGGGTGCGTGTTTAAAAAAAGGTATATGGCGAACAATGCGGACGCGTCGTTTGCGTATTGGCGCAAAGAAACAGGCGGCACGGCTTTCTCCGTGCGGTATTTTTCCGAAAATTACCCTTTAAAAGAGATAGTTTTTATATAAATATAAAAAAGGGCGGAGTTTTCGCTTGCAAAAACAAGCGTTTTATGGTAAAATAGATTGAATTGAGAAAACGGAGGAAACAAGTATGAAATTCGTATGTAACGGAATGGTTTTATCGGACGCTGCGTTTACCGTAGTAAAGGCATGCGCGGTAAAAACGCTTACGCCCGTATTGGAATGTATTAAAATAGAAGCAAAAAACGACATTCTTACGCTGACGGCGTACGACGGAGAAATTTCCATTGAAAAGAAAATAAACGCAGAGGTTTTGGAAGAAGGAGAAATTTGCGTAAACGGTAAATTCTTCTCCGACTTTATCGGCAAAATTTCTTTTGCGGAGGTTGTAATCGATTCGGACGAAAAGGGTATCACGATTGAATACGGCGATAACGAAACGTATATGCAGACGCTTCCCGCAAGCGATTTTCCCGCAATTAAGGAAAAGGATATTTCGGAGGATACGTACTTTGAAATAAAGGAATCTTCTTTAAAAGAACTTATTTCCAAGGTTGTGTTCTGTTCTGCTACGGATGACAGCCGTCCTATCTTAAAGGGCTGTCTTTTGGAAGCGAAAGACGGCGTTTTGACGGCGACTGCCCTCGACGGGTTCAGAATGGCTTGTTCGTATAAAGAAATCACGGGCGGCACGGATATAAAGATTGTATGCCCGGCAAGAACGTTGACGGAAATTTCCCGTATGTTGGACAGCGACGATATTTTAAAGGTATACGCGGATAAGAACAAACTGTCCGTAGCAGTCAAGGATACGGTAATTACTTCCCGTTTGTACGTAGGGGAATTTGTAAGAAAGGAAAACATTTATCCTGTAGAATTTACGACGGTGGTAAAAGTGAAGCGTTCCGCAATTACGGAAAGTATTGAAAGAGCTGCCGTAATGACCCGCGGCGATAAAAACAATCTCGTTATTTTCGATATCAAAAACGGAAAAATCACCATCAACGCCAATTCGGATATCGGTAAAGTTGAAGAAAGCGTTTTTGCGGAAACGGAAGGAAAAGAGTTGAAAATTGCCATGAACGGAAAATATCTTTCCGAAGCGGTGAAAGCTTTGGAAGAGGAAACGGTGGTTATATCCTTTAATACGTCCGTTTCTCCTTTCACGATTGAAAACGAGGAAGATAAGACGAGCCAATATCTCGTATTGCCTGTCAGAACAAGCAATTCCGCCCAATAAAAAAGATAAAATTAAGGAAACAGCGAAAAAAGAAGGCAAAATTGCTTGACGAATTACGCTTGTTTCGTTATAATAGGTAGCGTTATCGTGGGGAAAAGCGCGATAACAAACAAAAACGAAAAGAAAACAAAATCAGGAGATTAAAAGATTATGAAAAGAACCTACCAACCCAAGAAAAGACAAAGAAGCAAAGTACACGGTTTCAGAAAGAGAATGTCTACGACGGCAGGCAGAAAGGTGTTGAAACGTCGCAGAGCGAAAGGAAGAAAAAGACTTACCCACTAAGTAAAAGAGAAAGCAAAACCGTAACGCTTTGAAAACGCGCGTATTTTCCTTTCCTTTTCGCAAAAGGAGAGGAATTGCTGTTTTTCAAAGAAAGAAAAGGGGAAAATGGAATATTTCAGATTAAAAAAACAATCGGATTTTCAAAAGATTTTCCAAAAGGGAAAACGTGCTTTCTCCCCTTCTCTTACAATGCTTTATATGCCTTGTGATAAAATGGTTATGGGTATTTCCATAGGCAAAAAACACGGCAAAAGCGTACAAAGAAACCGTATTAAAAGGTTGATAAGGGAAGCGTTTCGGCTTACGCAAAACCAAATACAAGGAACGTATTCTTTCGTGCTCATTCCAAAAGTGAGAGAAGAATATACGTTTGATACCTTTGAAAAACATTTGCTTTCCATGATAAAAAAGGAGAAACTTTGAGTATTTTCTTTCCTTTTAAGGAAAATTGGAAATATTTAAAAAAGACGGTGTACAAGCCCCTTTTTCGCGGCGTTTGTATGCGAATGATTCTTTTTTATCAAAAGCATTTGTCTAAACATACCTGTTTATACCGCCCTACCTGTTCTCAATACACCTTGGAGTGTATCAACAATCACGGCGTATTTTTGGGTATTTTATTGGGAATGTGGCGTATTTTGCGCTGTAATCCTTTTTCAAAAGGCGGTTTCGATCCTGCGCCCGAACGCTATTTTTCCAAGCGTTGGCTTTTATAAAAATAAATCAAGCGGAAGTAAAAATGGGACTTTTTAATTTGTTAAGCGGAGACGTTGGTATTGCCGTAATCGGCAACACTTTCGATATCTCCCTCAACTGGATAGGCAAGCTGATTCGCTTGCTCATTGAAAATATCGGTTCTGTCGGAATCGGTATCATTCTGTTTTCCGTGATATTGAAAGCAATTGTATTGCCCTTTGACGTATATCAAAGGATATCAATGCGAAAACAAAATATAAAAATGAAAGAAAATCAGGCGAAAATGGAAAAACTGCAAAAGCAGTACGCCAACGACAAAGAAAAGTATAATCAAAAGGTAATGGAAATGTATAAGGAAAGCGGTTTTTCCATGTTTTCCTCGTGCTTGCCTATGATCCTTTCCATGGTTATCTTTATCGTTGCCATTAACGCCTTTAATGCGTACGCGCAATATTCCAACGTAAACAATTACAATATAATGGTAAACGCGTATAATGCGGGTATCACCCGCCACGCGCCCGATATAACGGAAGAAAACGTATCTCTCAGTGGAGATAAGCTCCTTATAAAAGACGCGGACGATAAAGATAAATATATCTATTACACCGTTGCTTACGATTCGGCGTATGCAGATAACGGATACGCATATATCCAAAAAGCGAAAAAGGAATACTTTATCGACGTAGAGAAAGCGTATGCGAAAGCGGAGATAAAAGCAAGCGTAGACAAAGCGATTGCCGACGCTTCTGCTGCGGGAAAAACACTTGAAAAAAGTGATGCCGTAAAAGAATATATCGTCAGCCAAGCGCAAAGTGAGGTTGTCGTTTCCTATAATTCAACGGTTATAAAAAACACAAAATTCGGTTGGATAAAGAATATTTGGGCTACCGACGCAAGCTATAAGCATCCTGTGCTTGGATATAGCGATTTCAAAACGGAAGTAGAACGGGAAAAATTTGCCGTCAACTCGGGAAAAGTGGCGTTTGGAAGCATCACTTCCTATACCAACGCGTATGATGCAGACAGCTATAATACGGTAACGGCAAAGCTTTCTGCGCAGAAAAATCAAGCAAACGGATATTACGTGTTGATCATACTTTCGATTGGTACGATTTTGTTGCAACAATGGATTTCCCAGCTTGGACAAAAAGAACAGCAAAAATATTCGTCCGTAGACGGTCAAGGCGCATCACAACAGAAAATGACAATGGTCATTATGACCGTTATGTTCGCCATATTCTCGTTTATGTACAGTTCGGCATTCTCTATCTATATGATTATGAGCAATATTCTTTCTCTTATTTCGACACTTGTCATCAATAAGATTGTGGACGTGGTGCAAAATAAAAAGGACGAAAAGGCTTTGCAGGAGCAATATAATAAGCGCTTCCCTGGCAGAGTTGCGCCCGGCTCAGAAAAGAAAGATAAGAAAAACAAATAAATCCTTTTGGGATTGTAAGGAGAGAAAAATGGAATTTAAGGGTAAAACGGTAGAAGAAGCCGTTGAAAAAGGGTTGAAAGAATTGAATCTTTCCAAAGAAGACGCGGTGATAACCGTAATAGAAGAAAAGAAAAGTCTGTTCGGTACGAAAGCAATCGTCGATATCGAGGCGAAAGCTGTTACCTTGGAAGAACCTATCGTAGAAGAAACAGCACAAACGCCTGTTTTAACGGAAGCGCAAGAATCTCTTTCGGACGGCGAAAGAACGGTCTTGTTTTTGGAAGGTCTTTTCAAGTTGTTGGATATAACCGCTGTCACCGAGCTTGTTTCCGAGGGTGACAAAGTAGAAATAAATATCACGGCAAACAACACAACGTCGGTAATCGGTAAGCACGGCGCAATGTTGGATGCTATTCAAACCCTTGCGGGCGCGGTTGCAAACACGGGCAGAGAGGATTATAAGCGTGTTGTGGTTGATTGTGAAAACTATCGTGAAAACCGAGAAGCTACGTTGAAAAAGCTTGCGGCAAACCTTGCGCAAAAAGCGGTGCGCCTCGGCAAGAAAATTAAGCTTGAACCAATGAACCCGTACGAAAGAAGAATTATCCATTCTGCTTTGTCCGAAACGGAAGGCATAAAAACGGAGAGCGAAGGCAAAGAGCCTAACCGCTATATCGTGGTTGTACCCGATAATTTGGAAGATCCCGATGCTCCTGCAATTCCTGCAAGAAGCGAGAGAAACGACAGACGGGATAACCGCGGCGGCAGAGGCGGCTATGGCAACCGTGGCGGTAACCGTGGGGGTAGAGGTAATTTCGGGAATAATCGCAGCGGAAACAAAGGCGGTTATAAAAAGAATTTCAACCGCGATGGAAAATCTACGGGCAGCGCAGGCGGTACGACGATGAAACAGTCCTCTGATTTCTTTGGAATTTTCCTCGGCAACAGCGGCAACAAAGACGAAGAATAAAAAACGAACACGTTGTTTATCAAACGATAAGCAACGTGTTTTTAATATACGTATGAAAAGTATTTGCAAAAAACGCTTTTAATCTTATTGCGATTTCACTTTTGTCAATCTATGCATGGTGAAGAAAAGGGGTGCGCCAAGCCCGTATACCCACACCGTTTCCGTCAATAAAAACGAACCGAAATAAACCCAATAAGCCGTGGAAGCGCTTGGCTGTCCGCCCAAATCCCCGCATAAAAATACGATAATAAGCGGGATAAGAAAGGCGTTAAGCAGTACGGGAAAAATACCGCCCGCTAAAAACCGAAACAGCGGTTTTTTAAAAAATGTGCCTACCGTGTACGAACCGAGCGCAGCAAGCAGAGTTGTCAAAGACCCGATAAACACGTCGTATACAAGGAACGGAGATGCGAGGTTGGAAAGCATACAGCCGATATATAGAGCAGGTACGGCTTCGGGAAAGAAAAGAGGCAATAAACAAAGAGCCTCTGCGGGACGGATCTGGAACGGTCCGAACGCAAAGGGCATAAAAGCGTAGGTAATTCCTACGTACAGCGCGGCAATAACGCCCGCGCGGCAAAGTCGTTTTGTCGTAAAAACGTTTTTCATGAAATTGTACCTCGGTTTTTTTATTAGGAAGTGTTTTCCGAAAACCTTCCTTATTTTTATTATAGCAAAATTTACGGATGAAGTCAAGCGCAAGTGGCGTAAAAAGTTTAATTTGCCTGCGTGTTTGTTTGTCTGTTCCAAAGCAAGGAAGCGAGTGCGTCGGAAAGTTTTTCCGACATTGTGTATACAAGATTTAACCGCGTGTTGTTGAGAAGCCCATAGTTTGCAACGGATTTTTCCGCTACAATCCCCATAACGGAAACGTCCCCCACCGCGCCAAGTTTTTTGTTTGCACCCGCGCCAGGATAGAGCGGGGAGTCCGTTAAGCGAAGCAAACCGATATCACCCTCTGCGCCGATTGCCGCGTCTACGGCAATAATCTGCCTGTCGGGGTGCGTTTCTTTCAAAAACGTACGCACGTATTTTATTTCCTTTGCCGTAACGGGCGCGGTAAGCGTACCATAGATAAACACCCCCAAGCCTTGGGTTTTGTATTTGAGCATTGACCCGACAATCGGACCTAAGCTGTCGCCGATTGCAAGGTCGCTCCCAATACATACAATAACGGGGGATTTTTCAGTTATATCCGTACACGCCCCCTCCTTTTTGACATTTTTTCGAATTTGCGCATTGTGAAAAAGCAGTTTTTCCAAAGCAAGTGTCGCTCCGTCGGAGCAATGTTTGTTATATATATGAAAAGCGAAATCCATACGTATAGTATTGCCCGCGCACACGTGCGGTAAACCTCCAAAAAAAATTTTTTTGGAAAAATACGAATAAGTATTGATAATTCAAAAAAAATGTGCTATAATTAAACAAAGTGTTTTTTTAAAAAAGGAGGATAAAATGCTAAACGGATTAAATGCAAGTACGGTAAATTCCATTTTGGATATTATTGCCATCGTAGTATTTTTGATTTTTGGTTTTATTGCCGCAAGAAAGGGATTTGTTGATTGTATTTTCGGCATGGTGTCAACGATTTTGGCGGTAGTGCTTGCTTTTTTACTTATCAATACAGTAACGAACCTTACGGGCGGGCTGTTCGGGTTGCAAAACATGCTTATCAACGGCTGTATCGAAGGGTTTGCGAAAATCAAGGGATTCGATATCGATATTTCCACGGGTGGATTGACGGCGGCTTTGCAGGAAAAGAATTTGCCCAACTTCCTCGTAAAAATTATTGTGGACGGCGTAGGAAATAAGTCAATCCCTGCGGGAACGACGCTTGCAAAAATTGTTGGCGGCACGATTGGCGAGCTTGCGGGTAAGCTGATTATATTCCTGATTTTGTTTGCGCTGTTAAAGCTTATTTTAAGCCTGCTTAGAAACGTGGTAAGCTCTATTGTGGAAAATTTGCCGCTTGTAAACGGTTTGAACAGATTGCTCGGATTCGCCGTAGGCGTGGTGCAGGGATTTTTAATCGTCTGCGTAGTAATTGCCGTTGTGTCCGTTATCCCCTCGCAGGGTATCGTCAACTTCTTCAATCAAAGCGCTATTTTGAAATTCATTTATAACAAAAACCCGATCCATACCATTCTCGGTTGGGTAATAAATTGATTGTGGATAACTTAAAAAAACGGTATAACGAATATAAAAAAATCCCCTGTCGAAAAAAGTCGAACAGGGGATTTTTACGTCGAAAAATACGTTTATAAAATTATGCAAATCGGCTGTATACACAGTTATCCACCGAAAAAGTGGATAAACAGGGGTTGTCCACAAGATATATACAATCATTGTGGATAACTTTTTGTGTATAACTACTCTATTTTGAAAAAAATATGCAATAAACCTGTAAAAACGTTAAAAATAGCCCAATTTTTGTGGATAACCTACCGAACCCTGTCTTATTTATAGAAAAAATCTTGATTAAAAACGGTGAAAAACTTGATTATTTATCCACAAATCTGCAAAAGTTTATAAAAATAAGCGATATTTTTACCAAAAAACCTGCCTATTTATCCACAAACAAACGTTCTTTTGCACAAGCGGTAAAACTTATCCACAAAAGGGCATTGTATACAGATGTTTATAATCGTATAAAAACTTATTGCATTACCGTACGTTTTGGAACGTGACGTGGATAGCAAGGGAAGCGTTTTTAACAATTTCGTCTTGAAGCGCCTCGAAGCGTTTATGCTCCCGTTTTTGTAAAAGAGAGGTCAACTCAAAGAGATCGCAACCAAACTTTTGGCATTTTTGGAAAGCTGTTTGCACCTGACCTGCAAGCATTTGCGCCGCAAGCGGCAAGACCCCTTCGGGTACGTCGCCTGCATCTGCGGGCTGCGTAGGGGTATTATAGTCCAAAATTCCTGCCGTAACGGTCAACGTAATCGTAAGCGTAGCTTTTCCGTCCTTGGCAACGGAGAAGCTTTTTTTACGGAGATTGTTTTTGATGCTGAGCGTGCAAGCGTCCCTTTCCCGTTCTACGGAATACGAGGCGAGCTTCAATTCGTTTTGTACCGCGCTGAACGCGAACGTTTCCTGTCTGTTTAGTTTCCCCACACGTACGCCGCCGACAAAGAGCGCCGTTTCTCCCGCAGAAAAAACGGGCTTGTCTTCCGTTTTTTCCTCGCCGCTCCCGCCGCTTTGGGCAGAAGAGCCTTGTTCCGCGCCGCCCGAAGCGGCGGGTTTTGACGTTTGTTGCTTTGCTTTTTCCTGTTGCTGTTCCTTTTTCAAAATAGGCATATACCCCGCTTTTGCCGCACCGTTGTAGCTGATAGCAAATTCTCGCAGGGTAGCGGTGAGCACTTCGCCAACCCGTTCGGCGTGAGGGGATAGTACTTTTTGCATAGCGATACTGCCCGACGGGTCAATGAGCGCCGAGGCGTTTAAAAGCTCCTTTGCTTTGCCGTCGCACGTAGCAAGCAGACAATTATCGGACATATATTCGTCGAGGAGAAAGAAATCGAGCGCTTGAAATACGTCCTCTTTGGCAGTATCCTCACCGAGAATGATTAAACGGCAGAAAACAAGCTTGGGATACCAACCTGTTTTTGCGTTGATGACGGAAAATGCGTCCGCCACCGTTTTTCCTTTTCCCTCAATTTGCACCGTCTGGGTGGATTTGCCTTGCTTGCTCGATTGCGGAATTGCAATCTGCGAGGTCACGGAAAATTCATTCTCCGTCTTGTCTATGCCCACCGCCATCACGATTGCCGTTTTTTGCACGTCTATCAAGCCGAAATCGCCCGAAAAAAAGAGAAAGGCAAGCGTGAGCACGATTAAAAGATAATAGCGCGTTGCGCTTTTAAAAGGGTGTTTTTTAACAGAACGTAAAAGCTTCATTGTTTCTCCTTTCGGCATAAAAAGCAAACGGGAATAAGCGCAGCCAAAAATACAAACCAAAGCGTATTTCCCAAAAATCGATAGAAAAAGTCGTAATTTTTATTAAAGAACAGCGTGAACAAAAACGCGCCGATATTGATGAGTATAGCGCATAAAAGCCGCTTATTCTTTCCGAAAATCTCCGTCGAAAACAAAGTGGCGTAAAACAGGGGCAACGCCGTAAAAAAGAATAAAACGATACAAAGGATATACACAAAAATAAGGTCTATCCGTCCAATCGAGGCAAGCGGCGGAAAGTATTGCGCGATTTTCGCAAAAGCATAATGTTCCCGTTCGGCAACAGAAGAAAAGATGCCGTAGAACACGGCTAAAAACAAAAGCGTAAAAAACGCGCCCAAGCCGTAACCGCCGAGAATTTTTTTCGCGTCCCCCTTTTTGTACTGTAAATTGCCAAGCAGCGGCAAGAGGAGCAAAACGTCCGTAAAATGCGCCGTTGTGTTCTTGAACGCAGACACGGTATGCCCAAATTCATATTCAAAAAGGGGTAAAAGGTTGGTAAAATCCGCTTCCGTAACAGACATTACAAGCAATGCAAGAAAAGGAACGAGGAATAAAAATAAGGATAAATCCGCCGCGCGTCCGACGGAGCGTAACTCTTTTACGCAAACAAACGCGGTGAAAATAAAGAAGAAGGCAAAAGAAAAGAGTGTGGGCGGCGTATCGTAGAATACGGCGTACGTGAATTTTTCGAGGTCCAAAACAGGTAAAATGGCGATTAGTAAATATACGAGCGCAAAAAATGCAAAGAGCGGTTTTTTAATTTTTGGCGAAATCCTATCGTATAAACACGTTTTACCTTTGGCGACAAATAATAAGATAAGGCATAGTACGCCTGCTTGCAGAATAAAATGCAACAGCGCAGGCAACAACAAATCTCCCTTGGCGTAGCGGGCGAGTACGGAAGGCGTTTCCACAAGTTTGTAAACAGGCAAGATAAACGCCGCGAACAGCCCAATCTGCCTTGCGTTAATTTCCGTTTTTCCGGTCATTTTTTACCTCCTGCTTTTCTTTAAACGGGTTCTGTTCGGCGAATGGAACAGCGAGGGTCTTTTATCGAGGCTTTCCATATCGTATTTTACCACGCTATCCCTAAGATCGCGGGAGGAAAGAGGGGAAAACGGTGCAAGAATGGGTACGGAGAAAGACTCCGTTGAAAAAAGATAGAAAAGCAAAAACGCCGAGAGCAGTACAATTCCAAACGGACCTAAGCTCCCTCCTACAAGAAGAAACAGCCACCGTAAAATGCTGCCCGTTTCCACGAAATTGGGAACGGTATACAAACAAATCCCCGAAAAAGCGACGATAATAATGGCGGGCGTGGATAAAAACCCTGCGCTTACCGCCGTTTCGCCGAGTACGAGCGCGCCTACAACGGATAAAGACATACCCACGTATTTTGGCATACGAATACTCGCCTCTTTGAGCACTTCCAACAGTAATAAGACTACGAACATTTCAAGGCTGGGCGAAAGCGGAATTTCCCGTACGCTGCTTGCAATCGTGAGCATTAATCCAAGGGGCAGAAGCTGCATTTTGAAAAGCTCGGCAGATACGTAAAACGCAGGAAGCAAAATGGCAACGAACAGAGAAACAAAACGCAAGGCGCGGAATACGCTTGCCATAAAGGGCGAAACGAAATAATCTTCGCTGCTTTGGAAATCCTCCGTTAAAAGATAAGGAAGCGTTAAAGCAATCGGCGAACCGTCCACTAAAATTCCCACTCTGCCTTCGGCAATTTTAGCCGTGAACACGTCCGGTTTTTCCGTTGTGCCGACGGTGCGGAACACGGAATGTTTGCGCTCCGTCATCAAAGCAGAGATATACGAGGAATCGGGGATGACATCAACGTCGATTGCCTCTATCCGTTTTTTTATCTCCTCTTTGACTGTTGCGTTGCTTGTACTTTCTAGCCAACAGATAGAAACCATTGTGTCTGAGCGTTTGCCGACCCGTAACGTTTCAAAGCGAAGCTCGGGCGATTTCAAACGCTTTCGGATAAGCGACATATTCGTTTTAATGTCCTCGATAAACCCTTCTCTCGGTCCTTTTACGGCGATATCCGTAGGCGGTTCGGTAATGGCGCGCACGGGCAAAAATTTTGCGCCCGCAATAAAGCCGACGGCAAGCCCGTCCACCAAAAGCAGGGTGTTTCCGTCCAAAACCTCTTGTACGGCTTCGCTGTATTTTTGCACCTTTTTCAGTTCGGGAAAGCGAGCGGATATTTGTATGGCAACTTCGCTCGTTGCGCCCCTGCCCCCTGCGTTTTTTAAATACAGCGCAGAAAGCGGGCGAATGATAAGCGTACCCAAAAGCTCTTTGTTCACGATTCCGTCCGCATAGACGAGCGCGCACGGCACGCCGTCTGCCGTCGTGAAGAAAAAGGTTAAAATATCCTCGGAGGGAAGTTTCTTTTTTACCGTTTTAATATTCAGTTCCAGATTTTTTTGTAAAGTGTCCACGAAACGGAGTATGCGCTACGTTTGGAAATTTATGTATATGTCCTCGCCGCATTCTTGACTTTGACGGGAAAGTTTGGTATAATGAACAAGGAGGCGTTATGGAACAGTTTGTAGAGCTTAGCGAAACGGAAGTTTTGGACGATATGATGATTGGGGATTTAAAAATCGTACAGGATACGCGGCTGTATCGCTTCACGTCCGATTCCGTGTTATTATCCAAATTCGCCAAAGCCAAAAATGGTGACAAGGTGGCGGATTTTTGCGCAGGAAGCGGGATTGTGGCGTACCACTTTTACGCATTGAACAAAGAAAAGGTGAAAAATCTTTCGTTTACGCTGTTTGAGTTGCAAGAACCGCTGATAAATCTTGCCTTGAAAACGTCCGCCGTGAACGGGTTCGACAATTTTTGGTTCGTGTGCGGACGGTTGCAGGAAATCCCGGAGGTCTATCGGGAAAAGTTTTCGCTTGTGCTTTGCAATCCTCCCTACGAACGGGACGGATTGGAAAACGAATGTTATGAAAAAGCGATTTGCCGCAAGGAAATTACAATCACACTCAAAGAGATTGTCCAAGCGGCGGCGTTTGCATTGAAGTTTGGCGGCAGGATTGCGCTCATCAACCGAGCCGACCGCGTGGCAGAGCTTTGCTATACGTTAAAAGAATACAATTTTGAAGTGAAGAAAATGCAATTTGTAGGGGGCAGGTACGGCACGAAGCCGTATTTGGTAATGGTGGAGGCAGTCAAGGGCGGTAAGGTTTCTTGCGAGGTTTTGCCCACGGTATATAATTGAGGTGAAGAAATGATCAGTTTTGTAGCAACGCCGATAGGCAACTTAAAAGATATTACGCTCCGCGCGATAGAAACGCTGAAAGAAGCGGACGTAATCTTTTGCGAGGATACGCGCCACACCGTCAAGCTGTTGAACGCATACGAAATAAGAAAGCCTTTACAAGCTTGCCACAAGTTTAACGAGCGCGAGGCGGCGCAAAAAATTCTCGAAGCTTCCCGTCGGGGCGAAAAGGTAGTCGTGGTTTCCGACGCGGGGACACCCGTGATTTCCGACCCGGGCAACGTCGTATGCCAAGTTTTGAAAGAGGCGGGCGAACCGTATACGCTGATTCCCGGCCCGTGCGCGTTTGTGGCGGGGTTGGTACTTTCCGCGCTCAAAGCGGACAGATTTGCTTTTATCGGTTTTTTACCCGATAAGCAGAGTGAAAAGAAAGCTTTGCTGGAAAAATATAAGGATTTGGACGTGACGCTTGCGTTCCATTCTGCTCCGCAAGACGTTGATAAGGACGTCAAGGCAATGTACGAGGTGTTCGGAGAGCGTAACGCCGCGGCGGTGCGGGAGATTACCAAAATTCACGAAGAGGCGGTTTCCTTTACCCTTTCTCAGGGTCTGGCAGGCGAGAAACGGGGAGAATACGTACTACTCGTCGAGGGCGCGGTGGCAAAAGAAAACCCGTTGAATGAATTGAGTGAAGTCGAACATATTAAGTATTATATGGAGCAAGGATTGGATAAAAAGGAAGCCTTAAAACGCGCCGCCAAGGACAGAGGGGTTTCCAAGTCCGTTTTATATCCGTTCGCCATTGATTTATAAGGAGGGGGCAATGTATTACTATTATTGGATTTTTTTGGGGTTGATATTGCTTTGCGGAATCTTTGCAGGCAATGCGAGCAGAAAGGTCAAAACGACGTTTGCCGCGCTCGAACAAATGCCGACGAGATCCCGTATGACAGGCTACGATACGGCGAAAAGATTGCTCAAAAGCGAGGACGTAGAAGATATTTCGATTGGACGGGTGGGTGGATTTTTATCCGACCATTACCACCCGACGAAAAAAACAGTCAATCTTTCGGAAAGCGTGTACGGCAACGATTCCGTTGCGGCGGTTGCGGTCGCCGCGCACGAGATTGGGCACGTAATGCAGAAAAAGAAGGGCTATTTGCCGTATAAATTGCGTTCTGCGCTCGTCGGAATAACCAATTTCGGGAGTAGGCTTGCCCTGCCGCTCGTGCTTGTGGGGCTTATCTTGGATTTGTTCGTCGTCACCACGCAAAATTCCGACCTTGGCTACTATCTTGCGCTTGCGGGCATTGCCTTGTACGGGCTTTCGGCGCTGTTTGCGTTCGTGACGTTGCCTGTCGAATACGACGCTAGCCGCCGCGCAAAGAAGATGCTTATTGCCGAGGGTGTACTCACGGAAGAGGAACTTCCGTATGCGGATAAAATGTTGGATGCGGCGGCAACGACGTACGTTGCTTCGCTGTTGACTTCGCTTGTATATTTTTTAAGGTTTGCCGTTTGGGTACTGATGCTCTTTGGTGGCAGAAGGAGAAAATAAACCATGACGGATTTTTTCGTAAAAGGGCTTAAAGCCATTGCTTTGCGGTATGCGGACGAAATCGACCGCGTGACGGTAGAAAGCGAGTGCGCAACGGTAGCGTTTAAGGATTTAAAGGTGGCGTATGATTTTGTAAAAGCGTACGCGCAAAACGCTATGCAGGGCGTAAACGTTACGAGGCGTTGGGAAAAGGCGGATATTTGCCTTACCGCCCTTCTTTCCAAGGAAACGCTTGCGCGCGCCTTGAAAGTTTTGGACGAAAGCGTCGATAAGGCGAGGCGTTGGAAAGAGGATTTGGAGCGGAACTCTGCAAAGACGGCGTTTTGTATCGAGTACCCTACCGACCCTTTGTACGTAGACGAAACTACCCGCCGTTTCCAAGGCTGTCCGAGTATTGCCGTCACAAAAAAAGGTAGGATTTTTGCGGCTTGGTATTCGGGTGGCGTGGCAGAGCCGCACCCCGACAATTTTACGCTCCTCGTATACAGCGACGACAGCGGAAAAACGTGGTCGAAGCCCGTGTTCGTGGCGCTTAGCAACCGTGACAAGGGTATTCACGCAATGGATATGCAACTGTACGTAGAGGAAAACGGCAGCCTTTCCGTGTATTTTTCCCAACAGGATTTTCTTTTTTGCGAAGCGTTTGAAAACAATTACGGGTGCTATTTTTACGATACGGAGTTCGCTTCTTGGCGCACGCAAATACTTGAACCCGATAAAGAAACGCTCACCTTTACGCCGCCGCAATATTGCGGAATGGGGTTGCTTAGAAATAAGCCCGTGCGCTTATCCACGGGCAGAACGCTGAAATTCCCGTACGATATGGCAAACGAGCGGTATGCGTTGGAATATTCCGACGACGACAATCGTTTTACCCGTGTCTACGGCGGGAAAAAGCGCCCCACGCCTTTTGACGAAACAATGGCGTACGAACGGTCGGACGGCAGTATTCGTATGCTTGCAAGAACGGCGGAGGGGGTTTTGGCAGAAAGCCTTTCCTTCGACGGCGGAGCAACGTGGACGGACGGCGCAAAAACGGATATCCGCACCCCCAATTCCCGATTTTTCGTATCGAAAACGCCCTCGGGCAAGGTCATTCTGATTACCAACGACCACGATAAGGAGCGCACCGCTTTGACCGTCTTTCTTTCGGAGGACGACGGCACTACGTGGAAAAGGGTTTGCCTGATCGACGACAGACCGCTCGTTTCCTATCCGGACGCCGATTTTTATGGCGGGAAAATATATTTGATTTACGATAGGGAACGCCACGGTGCGAAAGAGATATTATTTACCCTCTTTACCGAAGCGGAGCTTTTGCAATCGGACTTCAAGCCCGAAATACATATTCTGTCCAAGCCGTAGCCCGTTGCGGAGGTGTACGGATTGTGAATAGTTTGTTAAATCTTTAAAACAAACGTCATAAACGCTTGAAAATAGTTTCGTTATATGCTAAAATAGTTTGCGAGAAAAAGATGTTTATTTATTACCCCTTTGGGGTATAAATAGATATTGATTTAAGTTGAACAAAAAAGGAGTGTATCACTTTGAATAAAAAAACCAAAACAATTATTTGGATTATCGTTGCGGTATTGGCGGTAGGGCTTATCTTTTTCCTGCTTTCTGATATTATCGGCGGCGCAGTAGAGCTTACGTTCACGGAGTTTATGAACAAGCTCACCTCGGGCGAGATTACCAAGCTGTACGTGGACGGCTACGAATGGCAGGGTACGTCCGCTACGGGCGCAACGTACACAACGATAGCCCCTAGCGTTTACGACTATGCTTCATTGACTGCGCTTTTTGTGGCGATTCCCGCAGAAATAGCGCAAAAAATCAATATAAGTTTTGCTGACCCCAACGCAGGCAGCGTTTGGTCGAGCCTTATGCCGTTGCTTGGCGTAGTCCTCGTGGCGGTGATGTTCTGGCTTATTATGCGCAGCGCCGCAGGCGGCGGAAACGCGTCTATGAGCATCAACAAGACCAAAGCCAACGTGCAGAGCAACTTAAAAGTTCGCTTCACGGACGTTGCAGGTGCAGAGGAAGAAAAAGAAGAGCTGGCGGAAGTCGTTGAATTTCTCAAAGCGCCCAAAAAATTCTCGGCGCTTGGCGCGCGTATTCCCTCGGGTGTACTTTTGGTAGGCCCTCCGGGAACGGGTAAAACGCTGTTTGCCAAAGCGGTTGCGGGCGAAGCGGGCGTGCCGTTCTTCTCCGTATCCGGTTCGGATTTCGTGGAAATGTACGTCGGCGTAGGCGCAAAGCGTGTGCGTGAGTTGTTTGATATGGCGAAGAAAAATCAGCCGTGTATCATCTTTATCGACGAAATCGACGCAGTAGGCCGTCGCAGAGGCGCAGGGCTTGGCGGCGGTCACGACGAAAGAGAGCAAACGCTCAACCAAATCCTCGTACAAATGGACGGGTTTGAAGCGAACGACGGTATTATCGTTATGGCGGCGACGAACCGTGCGGACATTCTTGACCCCGCGCTTCTCCGTCCGGGCAGATTCGACCGTCAGATTAACGTCAACCTCCCCGACGTAAAGGGCAGAGAGCAAATCCTCAAAGTTCACGCAAGAAACAAGCCCATGTCGCCCGACGTCAATTTCAAGACGGTGGCGCGTATTACGGCGGGATTCTCGGGCACAGAACTTGCCAACCTTCTCAACGAGGCGGCAATCCTTGCCGCGCGTAAGGGCAACAAGACGATTGGAAATCTCGAATTGTACGACGGCATTAACAAAGTGCTTATGGGCCCGCAAAAGAAGAGTCGCGTGGTAACGGAATCCGACAAGCGTTGCACGGCGTATCACGAAGCGGGTCACGCAATCTTGGCATGTCTTTGCAAGCATTGCGATCCCGTCCACGAAGTGTCGATTATTCCCCGCGGCAGAGCGGCGGGTTACACAATGACCCGTCCCGAAACGGACGACAACGACGTTTCGTATAACAAGCTCGTAGACAATATCTGTATGTCGCTCGGTGGCAGAGTTGCGGAAGAACTTGTCATTCAAGATATCACGACGGGCGCAAGCGCAGACTTGCAGCACGTATCGGGGCTTGCCCGCAGAATGGTTACCCAATGGGGTATGAGCGACAAGGTAGGGCTTGTTGCGTACGATTCCGATCAGCCCGTGTTCGTCGGTATGGAATACGGTCATTCGGAAAAGACGTATTCGCAGGAAACGGCGGCGGCAATCGATTCGGAGGTGCGCAGAATTATTACGGAAGCGCACGAACGGGCGAGAACGTTGCTCAAAGAAAACCGTTCGATTATGGATAATATGGCGCGCGTGCTTGTGGAAAAGGAAACCATTTACACGGACGAAGTGGCGTTGCTTATGAAAGGCGCAAGCTATAAGGAAGTGGTGGCGCATATGGAAGAAAAAGAGGGCGCGCACGAAGCAAATCCCTTTGCGTATGCGACCCGTCCTGAAAGCGACCACGTAGTGGAAGCGCCCGCAAAAGAGGAGCTTCCCACCAAGGAAACTACCGAAACGGACAGCAAAAACGAGAACTAAAACCGAATAAGGGGTCGCCGTTACGCGACCCCTTTTCGCAAAGGTGATATATGAAAAAGACGAAAAGACGTAAAATGCCCGCCCTCAATTTCGATATGCGGACGATTCCCGTGTCTATGATAGAAACGCGTTATGCGGAAACGGATTTCGACCGCAAGGAGTTAAAGACACGTTCGGCGTATATGATGCTCAACGGCATACCCGTATTTTCCGTCAACGAAGTGACGGAGGGTAAGTTTGTTTTGCTTGCGGCGGAGCGGGATTTTTTCGCCGTCAAATTCTTGGGCGAAAGGACGGTTGAGGCAAGGGTGTACGCGTTTACGGAAGAAAATGCGGAAATTTTTACGCTTTGCGAAAAACTGAAAACAGAGAAGCTCGGCGCAATGGAAGAGGCGTATTTGATGCGCCGCTTGAACGAGGAATTCGATTTTACGCAGGACGATATTTCGGCGTTGATTGGCAAATCCCGCCCTGCCGTTGCCAACACGCTTCGGCTTTTGACCTTACAGCCCGAAGTGGTGGGCTTGGTGGAAAGCGGTAAGCTTTCGGCAGGTCACGCCAGAACGCTCGTCAAAGTACCCAAGGAAAAACAGCTTGCGTTTGCGGAAGAGGCAATCAAGCGGGAATATACGGTACGGGAAATGGAGCGCGCCGTAAAGGCGTTTTTAACGCCGCCTGAAATTCTGCAAAAGGAAAAGGAAGCGAAAGCGCAGGCAAAGGGCGAGGAGTTAAAAGCGTTTGTTGAGCGTATGCGCGGCGTATTCCGCACCAAGGTCACTTTAATCGGCAACGATAAAAAAGGGCGTATCTATATCGATTACTATTCCCCCGAGGATTTATTCCGTTTTGAGGAGCTGCTCGATATGATAGAAAACTACAAGTAAAGTATTTTTATCGGTAATATTATTTTTCTTTTTCCCCAAACTGTTGGTAAAACGGATTGGGGGATTTTTATGTTGGAAAACGAAACGAAGAAACCGACGAAGCGCGCGTTTTTGAAAGGCGCGGTCATTATTGCGCTCGGCGGGTTTATTGCAAAGGTGATCGGCGCGCTGTACAGAATCCCGCTCACGAATTTAATCGGCGGTCGCGGAATCGGGCTGTATCAGCTTGTGTATCCAACCTATTGTATACTGTTGACCGTATCGGCAACGGGAATTCCCTCGTCGATTGCCAAGCTCACCGCCGAGCGAATCGCCAAAGGACAATCGACGAAGCCGCTTTTTAAAACGGCAATGTGGCTGTTTGTGCTTATCGGCGCGGCGGGAACGGCGTTGATGGTTTTGCTTGCGCCGTGGATTGCCAAAGCGCAGGGCAGTAAAGAGGTTTTGGGCGGGTATTATACCCTTGCGCCCGCCGTGCTGTTGGTGTCCGTCATCTCCGTTTTCAGGGGTTGGTTTCAAGGCAAAAACAATATGCTCCCCACCGCCCTTTCGGAAGTGACGGAACAGCTTGTAAAAGTGGCGTTTGGGTTGGTGTTCGCGTACCTGTATAGGGGAAACGTGCAAAAAGCCGTTGTGTATCTGCTTCTTTCCGTATCCCTTTCCGAGCTTGCGGCACTTCTTTTGATGTTTATTCTGTTTAAGCGCGCGCCGAAAGAGGAAACAGTGCAAAACGGCGGGGGCAGGGTTGCGGCGAAAACCGTTTTGAAATTGAGCATACCCGTTACGCTCTCGTCCATACTGCTCCCCCTTTCGGGATTTATAGATAGCGTGCTTGCCGTACGGCTTATGAGCAAATATGCCGAAAACGCCGTCACGCTGTACGGATTGTTTTCGGGTGGCGCAGTAACGGTCATCAACTTGCCCGTTTCCGTTTGTTACGGCGTGGCTGTGGCGAGTGTTCCCTCGCTTGCAAGCGCGGAAACGGGCAGAAAACGCAAACTGTTTTTCTCGTTGTTTATTACGGCGTTGATTGCTCTGCCAAGCGCAATCGGGCTATATGTCTTTGCGGGGCAGGCGGTGCGGCTGATCTATCGCAATCTTTCGGGCGAGGAGCTTTGTATTTTGATTAAGCTCGTCAAATCTTTTTCGCTGAGCGCGTTCACGCTTTCCTGCGTACAAACGCTTTCGGCGTGTTTAACGGCGCAGGGAAAGCCCAAATATTCCGCCTTTGCCATGTTGATTGCCATGATCGTAAAAACGGTGGCGTATTCCTTTCTTCTGCAAAAGCCCGAAATTTCCGTTTTGGGTCTTTCTCACGCCACGAATATCGGTTATTTGGTTGCTTTTTCCTTGGATTTGTTGTATAATTTAATCGGACTGAAAGCCAAGTAAGGAGAAAGCAAATGATTACGGTAATCGGATTGGGCAACGAACGGGGCGATTTGACGAAGCGGGGCGAGGAAGCCGTATTGGAAGCGGCGAAAAAGGGGGCTACGGTCTTTGTCCGAACGGCAAAGACCCGTTCCTATCAAACGGTACTTGATTTGGGCGTGGCGCACACTTGTTTGGACTACGTATACGAAAAGAGCCGTAGCTTTGATACGCTTGCCAAAAACCTTGCCAAAGCCGTACGAGCGGGCGGGGAAAACAGCGTGTACCTTGTGGACGGCGCGGCAAACGAGGATTATTCCGTCAAAGCGCTTATCAAAAGCTTGCGTGGCAAGGTGAACGTTATCAACGGCGTTTCCAAAGCAGGCGCGATTGCCGACCGCGCGCAATTCAGCGGTTGCGCGCATACCGCCGTTTCCGCTTACGAAGCACTTGCGGGGGCAAAACTTTCGTTGCCGTTAATTGTCTACGACCTCGACGACGAGGCGCTTGCAAGCGATATCAAGCTGTTGCTCGGCGGACTATTCGGGGAGGAATCGGAGGTCAAGTTCCTCACGGGCGACAAAGTAAAAAAGATCAAGCTGTACGAGTTGGATAGGCAAAAGTCGTACGACTATTCCTCGGCGGTGGCAATCGAGGCGCAGGATTTGCTTGAAAAAACAAGATTTTCAACGGAAGATTTACAAGAGATAATCGTGCGCTTGCGCAAGCCCGACGGCTGTCCTTGGGATAAGGTACAAACGAGCGAGTCTATCAAAATGGCAGCCGTAGAAGAGGCGTACGAGTTGGTAGATGCAATCGACCGCCAAGACGACGAGAAAATCCTCGAAGAAACGGGCGACGTACTTATGCAGGCAATGTTCCACGCCGTATTAAAAGCGGAAACGGGCGCGTTCGATTGGACGGACGTTGTAACGGGCGTTTGCCAAAAGCTTATTTCCCGCCATACGCACGTGTTTGGGGGAGATAAGGCAAGCGACGAAAAGAGCGCTCTTTCCGTTTGGGAAAAGAACAAAATGACGGAAAAGCATCAAGTCACGTTTGCGGACGCCGTGAACGACGTGCCGCAATGCTTCCCTGCTGTCATGCGGGCGCAAAAGGTAGGCAAACGGGCTTCCAAGGCAGGTATGGATTTTGCCTCCGTAGAGGCTGCGGCGAAGCGTATGCAAGAGGAGCTTGCCGAGTTTTTTGCGGCAAAGACGGAAGCGGAGCGGGAAAAGGAGCTGGGGGACTTGCTGTTTGCTTGCGTAAACGTTGGGCGTATAGCGGGCTGCGATTGCGAAAAGGCGCTCAAAGAAAGCGTGGAACGGTTTGCCAAACGCTTTACGCTTGCGGAGCAAAAGGCGCTTGCGGAGGGCAAAACGGTGACGGAGCTTTCCGAAGCGGAGTGGGATAAATATTATATAGAAGCGAAAAAACAATGCGATTGACGAAGCTGAAAATCGGAAACGTGACCGTGGAAAACAACGTGTTTGCCGCGCCGCTTGCGGGCTACACGAACTACGCCACCCGCAGGCTTATAAAGGGCTACGGCGCGGGGCTTTGTTATACGGAAATGGTAAGCGCAAAGGGCTTGAAATACGGCAGCGAAAACACCGAGGAGCTTTTGTACACAGACGAACACGAGGGATTTTGCGCCGCGCAGATATTCGGAAGCGAACCCGAAACCATGCGCTTTGCCTGCGAACATAAAGCGCTTGAACCGTTCCCGATTGTCGATATCAATTTCGGTTGTCCCGTACCCAAAATTTACAAGAACGGCGAAGGTAGCGCTTTGCTTGAAAATCCCAAGCTTGCCGAAGAAATTGTCAAGGAATGTGTGAAGAGCGGGAAAATTATCACCGCCAAATTCCGCATAGGCGTTTCGGCGGACAAGCTCGTTACGGAGGAGTTCGCCAAGCGTATGGAAGGCGCAGGCGCAAGCCTTATCACCATTCACGGCAGAACGCGGGATAAAATGTATGCGGGCGAGGTCAATTTCGAGGAGATTGCCAAAGCCAAGCGCGCCGTGCAAATCCCCGTCGTTGCCAACGGCGGCGTATTTTCGGAGGCGGACGCAGAAGCCCTGCTTGCCCAAACGGGCGCGGACGGCGTAATGGTGGCGAGAGCGTTGCTGTTCGATCCGCAGATTTTTTGCGACTTGACGGGAAAGCAACGGGAAAGCAAGCTGCAAATGCTCGAAAAACAGTTAAAATGGACGGAGCAGGTATGCGACGAACGCTTTACGCTGGTGTTTATGCGCAAAATGGCGGCGTTTTATGTGAAAGGCGAACGGGGCGCGGCGGCGGCAAAGGCGCGGTTGTTCGCCGCGGCAAGCGTATCGGAGCTTCGCGCGCTTATGCAAGAGATTTTTTAAAAAAGAAAATAAAAAATACGTTCTTTTCGGAGGAAAAAGAGAAATGAAGAAAAAATGGTTATTGGGATTGCTTTGCGGGTTTGCGGCGTGTTTGGCTTTGGGGTTTGCGGCGTGCAATTTCGGCAAAACAGGCGAGGTCGTTGCGGGCGAAGATACGTTTGTGATGGGCTCCGACGGTATAATCGTGAAGTATTACCAACGTGATCATTACCCAAATGGCGCCAAGGGCGAACTCCCGACGAAGATCGTCATTCCGAAGGAAATCGGAGGCGTAAAGGTGACGGGTATAGCGGAGGACGTGTTTAACGGTTACGGAAAGATAAAGACCGTAGTCATTCCCGACGGCGTGACGATAGAAAAAGAAGCGTTTTACGGTTGCGACAATTTGACGAGCGTAACGATAGGAAACAACGCGACGATCGGAGAATCGGCGTTCGCAAGTTGCGAAAGCTTGACGGACGTGACGATCGGAACGGACGCGCATATTATGGCGGGCGCGTTTGAGCGCGCGGATTGTTTTACTTATTCCGATTGCGGAAACGTAAGGTATATCGGAGCGTATTTGATTAGCGCGCAGAAAACGCTTGCGGGCGCGTTCGAGATTCGCAACGGAACGTTGGGGATAGCCGCCGAGGCGTTTGCCGAATGTGTCAATTTGGAGAGCGTGAAACTCCCCGACTGCGTGAAGCGGATAGAGCCGTCGGCGTTCCGTGGTTGCACGGGCTTGCAAGGCGTATATATCACAGACAAGAAAGCGTGGTGTAAGATTTCGTTTGGGAACGAGGACGCCAATCCTTTAAGGTGCGCGAAGAATTTGTATATCAACGACGTGTTGACGGAGCATCTTGTTATTCCCTCGTCGGTAAACAGTATCGAGGATTTTGCATTTATCGATTGTAGCTTGAAAAGCGTGGTATTCGCAGATAGCGTGACGAGCATAGGGGCTTCTGCGTTCGCCCATTGCGTAAACTTGACGAGCGTGACGCTTCCAAATGGCTTAACGCGCATAGAGAACTCTGTGTTCTTGTCTTGCGAGAGCTTGACGGGCATAACCATTCCCGATAGTGTGACGAGCATAGGGGAGAATGCGTTCGCCCATTGCAAGAGCTTGACGAGTATAAACATTCCGAGTAACGTAACGCGCATAGAGAACTCTGCGTTCTTCTATTGCGAGAGCTTGACGAGCATAACGATTCCAAATAGCGTAACGAGCATTGAGAGGAGTGCGTTTGAAGGCGCAGGGTTGACGAGCATAACCGTTCCGAATAGCGTGACGGAGATAGGCGACCGCATCTTTGCAGAGTGCAAAAACTTGACAAGCGCGACGCTTCCAAGCGGATTGACGGTCATTGCGGATTATATGTTCTCTGGTTGTTTAGAGTTGGAAAATGTGGATATTCCGTATAGTGTAACGGAAATTGGGAGCAATGCGTTTCGCTGTTGTTATAAACTGAAGAACGTAACCCTTTCGGAAAACGTGCGTTATATCAGGGCGAGTGCGTTTGATCGTTGCGGTTTACTGAGCGTGATTTTGCCGGACAACGTTTCCATCGTCGAAGGTTATGGATTTTATAATTGTGCTTCTTTGTTTTACATAGTGCTTCCGCGCAACCGCATATTGTTTGGGGATGAAGTGTTTGAATTCTGTGGAATGTTGACGAACGTATATTATACGGGTACGGCGAGCGATTGGGCGGAGTTAGGTGATGACTACACTTCCGTATTTTCGGGCAAGACGGTATATTACTACGTGCAAAACGAGGGGAACGTGCCGACGAACGGCGGGAACTATTGGCACTACGTAGACGGCGAGCCGACGGCGTGGTAAAGGAAAGGGCGTTTTTGCAATAACGCCTAAAAAAGGGAAAAAACAAACGAGGACCTGCGGGGCAGTCACATATTCGCCCGCGCGGGTCTTTTCGTTTTTTGGGGCAATTTAGGTCGTATAATATAATAATAGGAAAGAAATTCGGGCTTTGGCAAACTTTTTGCGTTCAAACGCTGTACTTTTTGAAAAGAAAGTGGTATAATAGAGGAGTAAAAATAACGATTTTCCCTTTTTTATAAAAAAGGGAAAGCGAAACGGGAGAAAAAGAATGGCGGAAAGAGTAGAAGGCGAATACGGCGCCGAACAAATCCAAGTCCTCGACGGCTTGGAACACATTCGTAAGCGCCCCGGTATGTATATCTCTTCCACGGATGCAAAGGGGTTGCACCACCTCGTACACGAGGTCGTCGATAACTCCATTGACGAGGCTTTGGCGGGATATTGTACGCATATCGAGGTGACGATCAACGACGATGGCAGTTGCAGCGTGCAAGACAACGGCAGAGGTATCCCCACGGATATCCACCCCAAGGAAGGTATTTCCACGCTCGAAGTCGTTTTCACAAAAGTAAACGCGGGCGGTAAGTTCGGCGGCGATTCGGGCTATAAGGTATCGAGCGGTTTGCACGGCGTCGGCGTAAAAGCGGTAAATGCCCTTTCCGAATGGTTGGAGGCGGAGGTTCGCCACGAGGGGAAAATTTTCAAACAGACGTATAACCGCGGTGTACCGCAAAGAAGCGTACAGGTCGTTGGCGAATCGGACGAAACGGGTACGAAAGTTACCTTTATGCCGGATGCGGACATCTTTGAAACGACGGTATTCGTATATGATACGCTTGCGGGCAGACTGCGGGAGCTTGCGTATTTGAACAAGGGCTTGCGTATCACGCTCGAAGATAAGCGGGCGGGGCAAGAACAAGTCCAATCTTTTTGCTACGAGGGCGGTATCCGCTCGTTCGTAGAAGAAGTAAACAAGAGCCGCGAGGAGCTTTTGTTCCCCGCGCCCGTATACTTTGAGGAGCAGGAAGGCGACACCGTTTGCGAGGTTGCTATCCAATACAACGAATCGTATAACGAAGTCATTTACAGCTACGCCAACAACGTCCGCACGATCGACGGCGGTACGCACGTAGAGGGCTTGAAAATGGCGCTCACGAAGGTCATCAACGAGGCGGGTAAAAAGCTCAATATATTAAAGGAAAACGACAAGCTCACGGGCGAGGACGTCCGCGAGGGTATTACGGCGGTCGTTTCCGTCAAGCTCGTGGACGCGCAGTTTGAGTCGCAAACCAAGGACAAGCTCAACAACAGCCACATCAGAGGGTTTGTAAATAAGTGCGTAACGGAGCATATGGCGACGTTCCTCGAAGAGAATCCTGCGGTAGCGAAAGAGCTGGTGCTTCGCTGTATCACGGCGCAAAAAGCGCGCGACGCGGCAAGAAGCGCAAGAGAATTGACAAGAAGAAAAGGTTTGCTCGAAAGCACCACGCTTCCCGGCAAGCTTGCCGACTGTTCGGACAAGCGTAGCGAACTTTGCGAAATTTATATCGTTGAGGGCGACTCGGCAGGCGGTACGGCAAAGCAAGGGCGTGACAGACGTTTCCAAGCCATTTTGCCCTTGAGAGGTAAAATCCTCAACGTCGAAAAAGTACGTTTGAACAGAGTGCTTGAAAACGAAGAAATCAAGTCTATGATTACGGCGTTCGGTTGCGGTATTTTAGACGATTTCGACGAAAGCAAGCTTCGCTACGACCGTATTATTTCCATGACTGATGCCGACGTAGACGGCGCGCATATTCGTATTCTTTTGTATACGTTCCTGTTCCGTTATATGCGCCCGCTGATCGAGCACGGCCACGTATACGCGGCAAAGCCGCCCCTGTACAAGGCAAGCTTTAAAGGGCACGACGATTACCTGTATTCGGAAGAAGAAAAAATCGAATACGATAAAAACGCAACGGGCAAAATCGAATATCAACGCTATAAGGGTCTTGGCGAAATGAGCAAGGAACAGCTTTGGGATACGACCATGAACCCCGCAACGCGTACGCTCATTCGCGTAACCATGCAGGACGCGGCAGAAGCGGATCAGATGTTTGCAATGCTGATGGGTGAAAGTCCCGAATTGCGCCGTAAGTTTATCGAAGAGAACGCCTCTTTGGTGACCGATCTCGACGTGTAATAAGGAGAAAATGAGAAATGGCTAAAAGAGAAACCAGCCCCGAATTGACCGAGGAGTTTAAAAGTACCCTCGCAATGACGAAAATGCTCGACGTCGAGGTAGACGACGAGTTAAAACGTTCGTTTATCGCCTACGCAATGGCGGTAAACAAATCGAGAGCAATTCCCGACGTGCGCGACGGCTTGAAGCCCGTACACCGCAGAATTTTGTATTCTATGCACGAAATGGGACTTTACAACGATAAGGCGTTTAGAAAGTGCGCCCGTATCGTCGGCGACTGTATGGGTAAATA
>JAFTPR010000012.1 GCA_017463145.1 Clostridia bacterium | reverse complement strand
CCGACGATAGCTACCGTGATATCAATGCGCGCGATCAGCTTGCGAAAATAGCGGTATGGTATTATTCGGAGGAAGAGCTTCCTTTCCGCGGAAATTATTGGCGTTACGTAGACGGCGAGCCGACGCCTTGGGGGATATAAGAACAACGGAGGTTTGCAAGAGCTGTGGGAGGTCCATTCCTTGGGTTTGAATTTGCTCGGTGTCTGCTATAAGATGTTTTGTTAGGATATTTTTATTTGTCTTTGTTTCATATTCTTGCTTTATTTGTTTTGTTGTGTTATAATGAGAACAGAAAATAGAGAGCGTAGTTTTTGTAATGTAAGAAGATACTTTTTGATATTTACTTTATGAAAAATACGTGTTATACTATTATAGTCAAAAAATATTTACACAAAGCGAGGCGCAGAAGCATATGAATATGACTTTTCGTTGGTACGGTGAGGGGAACGACAGGATTAAACTTTCGGATATCAAACAGATACCCGGGGTGCAGGGAATCGTTTGGGCGTTGCACGACAAGATGCCGGGCGAGATCTGGGAGGAAAGTGAGATTGCAAAGGTAAAGGAGCAATGCGATCGGTACGGCTTCCATATCGACGTGGTGGAATCGGTAAACGTACACGACGATATCAAGATCGGGTTGCCGACAAGAGATAAATATATTGAAAACTATAAGCAAACAATCCGCAATTTATCCAAATTCGGTGTAAAAGTAATTTGTTACAACTTTATGCCTATTTTCGATTGGACGAGGAGCAACCTTTTCCACGAAGTAGGGGACGGTTCAACAGCGTTGTTCTACGAAAAGGGTATGATTCAGGACGATTACAACGCCATGGCGAAGTATATCCTCGATTTCACGGAAAAGTATCATATGTCTTTCCCCGGTTGGGAACCGGAACGTATGGCGAAGCTGGACGAGCTGTTTAAAACGTACGAGGGTGTGGACAAAGAAAAGCTGTGGGCGAACCTCAAATATTTCCTTGAAGCCATTATGCCTACTTGCAGAGAGTGCGATATTAAAATGGCGATTCATATGGACGATCCTCCTTGGGATATCTTCGGGCTTCCCCGTCTTTTGGTGGACGAGCCGAGTATCGACAGATTTTTGAGAATGGTGGACGACGAATACAACTGCTTGACGCTTTGTTCGGGCAGCTTGAACGCCAACCCCAACAACAATGTGGCAGAGATTGTGCGTAAGCATTGCGACAGGATTGCATTTGCGCATATCCGTAACGTGAAGCACTTTGAAAATGGCGATTTTTCAGAGGCGAGCCATAGAGATTGCGACGGGGATACGGGCATACTCGATATTCTCAAAGCATATCACGATTGCGGCTTCAAAGGGTACGTTCGTCCCGACCATGGTAGGCACCTTTGGGACGAAGGACCGGGAAAAGTACGCCCCGGGTACGGTTTGTACGATCGCGCGCTCGGTATAATGTATATGCTCGGCGTGTGGGATATTTTAGAAAAAACGGAGGGAAAATAAAATGAATTTGAACGGTAAGATCGTAGCGGTAACGGGCGCAGGCGGCATTATTTGCAGTGAGTTTGCAAAGGCGCTCGCGGCAAAGGGAGCAAAAGTGGCGCTTCTCGATATCAACGAGGAGGCAGCGAAAAAGTATGCCGAAGAGATTGGCGAAAATGCGCTTGCGATCAAGTGCAACTGCTTGGATAAAAACAGCATTATCGAAGCGAAAAAGGCAATCAATGAAAAATGGGGCAAAGTAAACTTCCTCATCAACGGCGCAGGCGGTAACAATCCCCGAGCTTCTACGGATAACGAAACAATGACGCCCGATTTAGAAGGGGTTAAGGACTTCTTTGCGCTCGAAGAAAGCGGGTTGAAATTCGTGTTCGACCTCAACATCACGTCGGCGTTTTTGGTAACGCAGGTCTTTGCGGAAGATATGGTAAAGACGGGCGGTAATATCATCAACATCTCGTCAATGAATGCATATAGACCCTTGACGAAAATTCCCGCATATAGCGCGGCAAAAGCAGGCATATCGAACTTTACGCAATGGCTTGCGGTGCATTTCGCGCCCTGCAATATCCGTTGCAACGCGATTGCGCCCGGGTTCTTCGTGACCAATCAAAACAGAGCGTTGCTGTTCAACGAGGACGGTACGCCAACGGCGCGTACGGGCAAGATTTTGGCGGCTACGCCTATGAAGAAGTTTGGGGAAATCTCCGATTTGATCGGTACGCTGTTGTGGCTTGCCGACGACAATGCAAGCGGCTTCGTGACGGGTACGGTCATTCCCGTTGACGGCGGTTTCTCTGCGTATAGCGGTGTATAAAAACGGAATATAACAAACGCCCGCGGCAACCTGTTTGAGGCAGGATAGCCGCGGGTATTTTTTACGGATAATGGTGCATAGGGCAGAAGTTGTGGTTACGGACGGTCTTGCGAGGGAGCGTGATTAAAAAATTGCATATAGGCGCGGTAAAAGGAGGGGTAGTTTTGAAAACCGCACTCCTCGTAAATATCCGTTGGCTTTTTGCCTAAACGTATACGATCCTGCGCGTAAAGCAGCCGCTTTTCGGTAAGATATTTTTTCGGCGTGATATGCATTTGCTTTTTAAAAGTATTGAAAAAATAATTTTCCGAAACGTAGACGGCGCGGCTGATTTCCTCGACGTTTTTTATCGTGAATAAGTGTTCGTTTATGTAGTTTAACGCTTCGGAAACAGCGGGGGACAAAAGCTTGGGCGCAGGCGCAGGGCTATTGGAAAGGCTTAAATTGTAAACGATTTCCTTGATAAGGAACGCTACGATTTCCGAAAGCGCTTTTTTATCGAATTTTGCGGTGTAGTAATCGAGCTTTTTGAAAATGGATTCAATAATTCCACCCTGTTCACAATGGAATATTTCTCCGTCGCCGGGTAGAATGTCTGTGTTGATATGAAGGGCATTGTTGTTGAATTTGATAACGTACCGTTCGTAGCTGTGCGGCGCGTCGAAACGAATATAATGATACCTTGCGGGACGGATGAAAACCAAGTCGTTTTCCTGTAATTTATACTCCCTGTTTTCGATTACGTACGAGGCGTTGCCTTGGCGAAAAAAGAGGATTTCACACATCATGGTATGCGAGTGTGTGGAGTATTCCCGCGTGGTATTGTTCTTGTTCAGAAAATGGTTGTAGACGATATCGCTGTTATGAAAAGCGGAAACGGTTTGCGGCATTGCAGTTACCTCGTGATTTGGTTACAAAAAGTATAGCAAAAAATCTTACTTTTTGCAATGCAATTCAGGTGTTTTTTGGAAAAAATTAAAAATACTACCGTGCTTTGCACAAAAAAGCGCCGTTTTCGGGCGCTTTTCGGTTTTGTGTTATTGTTTATCCCGTACGAGATAATCGTACAGTTCTTCGGTGGCGAAGTGGAGCTTGGTTAAACAGTTCGTTGCGTTTTTCAAGAACATAAAATACGAGGTGGTTTCCGTGGCGATATCAAAGCAATCGCCCCGCTTCAAGAAATCGTATTCTACGTGCACGGAATACATAGAGGAAACGGGTTTGTTGAGCGTGAACGGCTTGCCGTCCACAATGCCCTCGAAAGTAAAACCGTTTTCGTCGTGTACGACTTTTGCCGTACCTGCGTTGACAAAACCTACCTGCGTGGAGTAATAATCTTCGACGCGAACTTCGTCCTCGAAACGGTATTTGCCTGCGCGCACTTCTTTTCTAACTTCCTCGCGCTCCCACCTATACCAATCGGGGATATGCGAAAAGCCTTTGTCCGTATTCACGCCGTGTAAGCGGCTGAGCGTGTCCATTTCCCATTTTGCGCCGCAAGCCTCGCACCAAAGGTGTATGCCTTCGCTCTTGGTTTGAAACTCTTTGCCGCAAGCGGGACATTTATAGAGTATACGATACAGACCGTCTGCGCGTTTTTTGCATTTTGTGTGGTAGCCGTTCTCCGCTTGCCACTTGTATTCGTCCTTTTCAAATGCCGCTTCTATTTTCGCTTGAATTTCGTCGGCGGTCATATCCGCCATTTCTTCGGGTGTGAGCAGTACGTACATATGCGCTTCTTGGCGAATACCGCGATAGGGGTGTTTGCTCCATTGCGGGGAGTTGATGAAATTTCCGTACGCCTTGCACATAACGACGGGCACTTTTGCGTGCTTGCAAAATTTTCCCAGCGCGCCGTCCAACCGTTCGTTAATCCCCGCGAACTCGAAACGGGCTTCGGGATAAAGGGTGACGGTGTGTTTTTGACGGTGCAGATAGTTGAGCATATGTTTTGCTGTAACGATATCGTGTGTAAACTTGCGCTTGGGCATACCGCCGATTCCGTACATAAGCCAATCGCCGCGACGGAACTCCTCCACGGACATTACCCAGCCCGTCGTTCTTGGCATAATGCCTTTTACAACCATAGGGAAATCCATGAATGAGGCGTGCGTAGACAGGATTAAATACGGGCCTTTCAGTTTTTTTACGGCTTTGTCTGTTTTGACGTGCGCATTGCCAAACAGCAGATAAAAGGGCGCGGCGACAAATTCGACGATCTTTAAATACCATTTCGGTTTGTTTGGTTTGCGGTACATATTAAATCTTTTTGTTTTTTTCATACATTACACACTCCATATATCAATATTATATAACAAATCTGTTTCTCGGTCAACCGAATTGTGAAACAATTTGACATATTTCGTCAAAACGGTTAATTTTTTTGTTGCGAAATAAAAAAATCGTAGGGAAAAGAACGCGTATGCTTGTTCAACTCCTTGCGAAACGCAAAAAAATATGTTATAATGGTGCTACAATTATAAGAGGAAATAAAAACACAATAAGAGGAGTAATATACTATGAACGTATGGCACGACGTATCGCCCGCAAGGATTACCGCGAAGAAATTCGAGGCGTTTATCGAAATTCCCAAGGGCTGTAAGGCAAAGTACGAATTGGATAAAGAAACGGGGCTTTTAAAGCTGGACAGAGTGTTGTATACCTCGACTGTGTATCCCGCAAACTACGGATTTATTCCGCGTACGTACGCAGAGGACGGCGACCCGCTCGACGTACTCGTTTTGTGCGGGGAAACTATTTATCCCGCTACGCTCGTTACCTGCTATCCAATCGGCGTGATTAAGATGATTGACGGCGGTTCACTTGACGAGAAAATTATTGCAATCCCCGTCGGCGATCCTACCTATAACAACTATTACGATATTCAAGAGTTGCCCAAGCACGTTTTTGAGGAAATGATGCACTTTTTCGAGGTGTATAAATCTCTCGAACACAAGCATACGACGGTCAAGGAGATTTGTCATAGGGACGAGGCTATGGAGATAATCACCAAGTGTATTGAAACGTATAAAAACGTTTTCGACAAATAATGCGTGGGCGTAAGAAAAAAACGAAAAAATATTTGCGTATTTCTTAAAAAAATCAGGATAGAATATTGACAATACGCAAAAAAAGAGTTATAATTATATAGAAAAAATTTTAAAAAAAGTGGAAGCGAAACCGTTTCCGCGGTTTTTCGTATAATGAAACAAATATAGGGAGGGGTCATTTTATGGTCAAAAGCAAAAACGTCAGAAAACAGCCTTCGCAAAAGTACACGTATTTGAAAGAACGTATCGCAAAGGTGCAGGGAAAAGCAAAATTTATCGGTTTTTTATATTTGATTGTGTTGCTTGCGGTTTCCGCATTGGCGCTTGTATTCCCCATGCTCACGCCGGATAAGGAAGACGTTTCCATCACGCTTACGGTTATGAGCTTTTGGAAAGTATTCGTGTCGGCAAAGGGCGCGTATAAGGCGAACGCCGAAGCGTTGTTGCTTGCTTGCGTGTACGGCGTAATGGTTCTTGCGCTTGTTATCAACGTGTTGCGCGCGCTTTCCAAATTGAATTGGTTGTTCAAGAAAAGGGCAAGCCGTATTTACGGTTTCAACCGTAATATGTACGCAATGGATGATTTGGGACGGATTTTCTCCTCCTCATTTGCGTTTATCATTATTTGCCATTTCGTTATTGCGTTGCTTGTAAGCGATTACAAAGCGATTGAAATTGAAAAAATGGCTTACATAACGCTTGCCGTAGGATTTTTCTTCCATTTCGTTTGCGGCATTGCAGCAAGCAAGGTAGGCTTGTTTGAAACGGAAAACGGCGTACAGGAAATCGCTCGTCAAACGGGTGTTGTCGCTTCCGTTTTCCGCAACGTATTGCAAATTATTATCGTAGCGGCGCTCGGTTACTTTTTCCTCGCTTGCTCCGAGCTTCGCGCCACGTTGGACGCGGCGGTGGAAAACGGTGTAAAAACCACGTTGAAAGATTGGAAAGGTTTACTTTTCCCGGCGGCGCAAGGTCTACTTTTGATTTGGTTTTTTGCGCTTACGTTCTACGCGACGGGTACGACGGAGTACGACCTTGAAGGCGCAGACGCGCACGGCAGAAAGTTGTTCTTGCTCTTTGCTTTCCTTGCGCTTGTGACGGCGGGCGGCGCGGTTGCGTACGTGAAGTTTATCGCCAAGGCGGAAACTTCCGTAAACATGATTATCATTGCCGCGATTGCGTTGGCGGCGACTGTGCTCGAACTTTGCTTGATTCGTTTACCTAAGGCGAAAGTGGAGGGTAACGAAGAAGTGGACTCGAATAAGTATCTCGCACAAAATATCGAGATTGACTATAATAAACCCGGCGTATATCTTACGCCCCCTCCTGCGGCTTACGGTATGCAGGGCAATGCCAACGTTTACGGTTACGACAATACCCGTAGCGGAAAGGAGAACGTATGAGACGTATTGATTCAAGGGCAACCTTGTTAAAACGGCGCGTTAAGGTCGTGCAAAACAGAGCAAAGGTGGCGGGTATGATCTACCTGCTCGGTTTGCTTGCGCTTGCCGCCTTGGCTTTTTGTACGCCGTTTATGACGGGAACTGCCGTGACGAAATCGGGAAGCACGGCGTTGCCTGTATTGACGTTTTACAAACCGCTCGTTGCGTTGTTCAAAAACGGTTTGGCGGGCTTGAAGACGCTTTCGCTTGAACAGATATTCAACGCTGTAACAGCCGTGCTGTTTTTGGCGATTTTACTTACCGTTGCAATCGATTTGTTGCGGGGATTCGGTAAGCTCGATTGGTTGTTTAAACGCCGCGCAAGCTACAATAACGGATTCAACCGCAATATGTATGCTATGGACGATTTGGCAGACAGATTCACTTCGTCGTTCGCTTGTATCCTTACGCTGAATATTTTGATTTATATGTTTGCGGGCGAGGGCGTGAAACTTACGCTTTACGCGTATATTGCAGTAGGCACAGGTTTTGCGGTACATTTCCTCGCAGGGGTTATCGGCGGTACGGTTACGGTATTTTCCACGGGCGAAAAGATTGAGGAACAAAAACGCGACCACGGTTTGTTTACGTATTTTATCAGAAACGTATTCCAACTTGCCGTCGTTGCTGCAATCTTGTATTTCTTGACGAAAGAAAGCGTGTTGTTTGTAAAATGCAAGGAATTTATCGATCAAATCGTCGTCAAGAAAGCGGGTTTCAAGTCTGTCAACATCAAGGAATATATTCCCGCCGCAGTAGAAGCGGTGCTTTGGATATTCTATTTTGCAATGTTGCGCCACGCTGTTGCGGAAACGGAATTCAACCGCAACTGTTTGCAGGGAGCGGGAATGAAGAATTTTGCAATTTGTTCTTTCTTCGCTGCACTTTTCGCGGGGGCTTGGGTTGCATTGCCGTACATAAAAATCGGCGAGGCTACGGGTTTGAATAAAAATCTTGCGATTGTTGCAGGTGTCGCTGTTGTCGGTTTCCTGTTCGATTGCTTAGCGAAACCCCGTCAAAAATACGATTATGACGATTTCGACGCAGACGAATATATCCGCGAAAACGGTTATCCGTACAACAATACGATTATTTAAGAAAGAAAAATAAAGGCTAAATAGCACAAGGAGACGGCTATGAAGTACGAAACGGCAACTTCGGTTGCAATTAAAAAGAATATCAATAAGACACAAAACAAGATTAGGTTTGTGGGTACGTTGTATCTGCTTGGCGCGCTTGCGCTTGCGGCGCTTGCCTGCTTGCCTATGATCGAGCTGAACGGAAAGGCGCTTTGGGCAGTCAATTTCTGGAAGCCCGTCGCGGATATCTTCAAGAAGAAATTCGATATCCTCGGCATTGTTACGGCGGTGTTGTATGCGATCCTCGTGATTGGGTGTGTGATCCGCTTTTTCAAGTGCTTTGGGAAATTGGGTTGGCTTTCCAAGCGTTCGCTCAAATACGTAGACGGATACGACCGTAATTTGGATGCAATGGACGGGCTGGGTAAGTATTTTTCCGCTTCGCTTTCCGCAATCGTTTCTATTTCCCTTTTGATTTGGGTATTGCAAGCAGCGGACGTGAAAGTGACGGTGACAATGTATGCGTACGCAGCGATTGCATTTGGGCTGTTGCTCCATTTTGTGGCAGGGCTTCTTGCCGGTGGTTTAGCGTACTATTCCCGCGCAAGGGACGGCAAGTTCCAAGAAGAAGCAAGACCGTACAGTTTGGTCGTATACTTTTTCAGAAATCTGGTGCAGATTGGCGCGGTTGTGGCAATTTTGTGGTTCTTCGTTTCCAATAACGATATCGGCGTTACGGTTGCGGAATTGCTTGCCAAGAAGAACCCGTTTAAAGGCGATCTTTTAAAAACGGTGCTTCCCGTTGGGTTCGACGTACTTATTCTTTTGTCCCTGTTCGTACTTATTCGCCACGCAACCAATATCACGGAATATAATTTGGACGGTATTTTCGGTAAGGGCATGAAAAATTACCGCGTGTTTGCATTTTTCGTAACGTTATTTGCAGGTGGCGCGTTTGTTGTAGATACTCTTTGGGGGGCAAAGCCTACGCCTATGCATAGCCTTATTATTGCTTGCGTAGCGTTTGCGGCGTTCCTGTTCGATTGTATCTTTAAGTCCAAGCATAAACAGGATTCCTTGCGCGACGAGGTTTTGGAGGACGAGGAAGAGGAGAGTCGCGAAGGACTTCCCACGGTTGTGCCTACGCCTATCCCCATGCAAGTACAACCGCAGACAATCAACAACTACTACGGCTATATGGACGGCAAAACGGCTGCGCCGCAGTATCAACCCATTTATATTCCCGTATATCAGCCTTGGCCGCCTCAGCTGGAAGAGGTGGAGGAGGAAGTGGAAGAAGAGGAAGAGCCGATCGACCCGACCAAGCGTTGGGAGGTGACCTGCCCGCATTGTAAAAAACCGCTTTCGGTGCGCGCGGCGGCAAAATACCACCGTTGCCCCGGTTGTCAAAAGGTATTCCAAACGCAAGTGAAAGAGCGTATGGACGTACATATTAAGAAATAAAAAAGAAAAAGTGATACGCTCCTCGACGTAGGAGCGTATCTGTTGAGAGAAAGAGAGGTAGTATTATGGCAAAAGAAACGCAATTCGTTGAACAGATCGCAGATATCAATGCGGATTTTCCGCAATGGTATACAGACGTCGTGCTTAAAACCAAGCTTGTGGATTACGGACCTGTAAAAGGCACGATGGTAATCCGTCCGTACGGCTATGCGATTTGGGAGAATATTCAAAAGGAGCTGGATACCCGTTTTAAAAAGCGTGGCGTAGAAAATGCATATTTCCCGCTTCTGATCCCAATGAGCTTCTTCACGAAAGAGGCGGAGCACGTGGAAGGTTTTGCACCCGAGGTGGCAGTAGTCACGCACGCAGGCGGCGAGGATCTTGCCGAGCCTTTGGCAATTCGTCCCACGTCGGAAACGATTATCGGTACAATGTGTTCCAAATGGGTACAGTCCTACCGTGATTTGCCCTTAAAGGTAAATCAATGGTGTAACGTAATGCGTTGGGAGAAAACGACCCGCCCGTTTTTGCGGACGAGCGAGTTTTTGTGGCAGGAAGGGCATACCGTCCATTCCAACCAAGCCGAAGCGGAGGAAGAAACGCTTGGTATGCTCGAAACGTATAAAGAGTTTGCGGAAAACTGCCTTGCTATTCCCGTTTTGACGGGCAGAAAGACGGAGAAAGAGAAATTTGCGGGCGCGGTAGCTACGTATACAATGGAAGCTATGATGCGCGACGGTAAGAGCTTGCAAGCGGGTACGTCTCACTATTTGGGGCAAAACTTTGCTACGGCTTTCGATATTAAATACCTCGGAAACGAAGGTGTGCTCAATACGGCGTATACCACGTCGTGGGGCGTTTCCACGCGACTGATCGGCGCAATTATTATGACGCACGGTGACGAACGCGGTTTGGTTTTGCCTCCCGTTGTTGCGCCCATTCAATGCGTTATTGTACCGATTGCTTCGAGAAAACCGGGCGTAGTAGAGGCTTGCGAAGCCTTGAAACAGGAATTGGAAGCAGGCGGCGTACGCGTTACGCTTGACAATTCGGATAACAGCCCCGGTTGGAAGTTCAACGAATGGGAAATGAAGGGTGTTCCCGTTCGTATCGAGCTTGGGCCTCGTGATATTGAGGCTGGCAAGATGATTTGCGCGCGCAGAGATACGCTCGAAAAGACGGAAATGCCGCTTACAAACGTCGTAGAGGGCGTGAAAGCGTTGCTTGCGTCCGTGCAAAAAGATATGCTTGAAGCGGCGAGAAAACGCTGTGATGCACGCATTACGTATGCTGACGATATTCAAGGGATTTTAGCAGGCGTGGATGGCGGCAATTTCGTGAAAGCTGGTTGGTGCGGTTGCAGAGATTGCGAAGATAAAATCAAGGAAGAAACGGGTGCAACGGCGCGCGTATACGCAGAGGGTGAAGTGAAAGAAACTTGCGCCGTTTGCGGTAAAAAATCGGAACACGTTATCATCTACGCAAGAGCATACTAAGTTAAAATAAGACACCCAAAAGGCTTTCCGAAAAATGCGGAAAGTCTTTTGTTTTATGACGTAACCAAAGTAATATAATCCGAACCAGACCCAAAGCCGTCTTTTTTGCTCTTTTCGGCTCGTGGTTATTATAATACTTTGGTATGATTGCTTCCTCCTCACCAAAAATAGACTAAAAAATCCGAACTTTGGGATGCAAGGCAATTTTATAGCGAAAGAATTTATTGTGGATATAAGGCGAAAGCCGCAGATCAACCAAGCGGTTTATCAAGGATTTCAATGAAGTAGACACTTAAATTCTTCGCTAAAAATCTTTGTTCGGATTATATTATTTTGGTTAGCCTGAAATGAGTTGAATACAACAAGGTTTTTATGACGAAAAAGCACCCATACTTCGTCAATCACTCTTATTGCGGTTCAACTCTTGACTTGACTAATGATAAAAATAACGAAAAATGGGCATACCCGCTTGACGAATTGTAAAAAAAATGTTATTATAATATTATGGAAAATGTAAACGAAATCAACCGCAGACTTGCGAAAAATTTAATATACTACCGTAAGGCGGCGGGATTGACGCAGGCGGAGCTTGCGGAAAAAATCAATTATTCGGATAAGTCCGTATCCAAGTGGGAACAGGGGAACGGCGTTCCCGATATTTATATTTTAATGCAGCTTGCTTCGTTATACGGCATTACGCTCAACGACCTTGTCGGTGAGGAAGGAGAGAAAATCGCCATTGATACCAAGCGTAAAAACAGAGGACTGCACGTTTTAATTATGCTCTTATCCTGCGGTATTGTTTGGCTTGTAGCTACTTCTGCTTTCGTATTGTTGCAGTTGATATGCCCTAGTAGAGTGTGGTGGGTTGCGTTTTTGTACGCCGTGCCTATCAATGCGATATTACTCGTTGTATACGCAAGTATATGGAAATACCGTACGCTCAATTTTATCGCTATATCCGCAATCGTTTGGACAACGCTTACCTGTATATTCATAACGGGGATTTTACTTGGCGGTTCAGCGGAAAAGTTGTGGTTTGTGTTCCTGATAGGCGTACCTTTGCAGATAATGGAAATATTCTGGGCTTCGCTTCGTATACTCGTGAAAAAGGGATTGGGTAAAATAAAAAAAGGGAGAAAGGCTTCCAAGGAAGATAAATAATCGGTATGCTGTGCGGAAAATGCAAAAAAAATCAAGCGACAAAATCGTACGAGCAGATAAAGAACGGCAAAAAGTCTTTGGAATATTACTGTTTGGATTGTTACCACCGTTTGTTTCTCGACGTGGGAGAATCGACGGGGACAACGGTTTGTCCGTATTGCGGCGTTACGGCAGACGAGGTTAAACGGCGGAATATCGTCGGATGCGCTATGTGTTACGAATCGCTTAAAGACGCATTATACCCAATCGTGACAAAACTGCAAGGCGGGCAAAAACATAAGGGCAAGAAACCTGTCGGAGATAAAAGTGAGGATATCCGTCGCCGTTGCTATGAGCTTCGGGCGATTGCGGATAAGTTGAATGCCGAGGGGGATTTCGACGGCGCGAGAGCGTACGTGGAATGTCTTGTGAAATTGCAACGCGGCGAAGAGGAGGAATACGTATGGCGCAAGCACCCGCTTTTATACAAACGCTCGTAACCTCCACCCGTATTCGTCTTGCCCGTAATTTCAAGGCGTACCCTTTCCCCAATAAGTTGGGGGCAAAGCTTGCGGAAGAGATCGTCTATCTTGTGGAAACAGAGTTAAAAAAGCTCGATTCTTTCGAGAAGATTGATATGGACAAGGTGAGTAAGCAAGAAGCAATCTTGCTTCAAGAACAGCATTTAATCAGTCCCGCATTGATACGGCGTAAGGGAATCGCAAGCGCATTCCTTTCGTCGGATAGATCTATTTCCGTTATGGTCAACGAAGAGGATCATTTACGGGAACAATGTATTTATAAGGGCTTTGATTTATATAAGGCGTACGAGATGATTAGCGGTATCGACGAGGGATTGGGCGCATCCCTCCGTTTTGCATACGACGAAAAATTGGGGTATTTAACCGCTTGTCCAAGCAATCTCGGTACGGGCATGCGTGCTTCCGTGATGATGTTTCTGCCCGGGCTTGCCCGTAGCGGGGAATTAAAGGCTTTATTACCGTCCATAAAAGCGGGTGGCTTGACGGTGCGGGGTGCGTTTGGCGAAGGTACGACGGCGGAGGGGTACAGCTATCAAATCAGCAACGAGCGTACGCTCGGTATGTCCGAGAAAGAAATTCTCGACCAAATGACTCGTATGACCATGAATTTGTGTGATTTGGAAATTCGCGCGCGGGAGAAAATGGTTAAGGAAGAAAAAATTCCGCTGAAAGATAAATGTTTACGGGCTTATGGCGCGCTTGCAAATTGCGCCGTGCTTACACAAGAGGAGCTTGCCTCAGGGATGGTGCAAGTCAACCTGGGAATGGCGCTCGGATTTTTTAAAGCGCGAAATATCCGCGATTTTAACGATTTCCTTGCGGATATGCGCCCTGCTTCTTCCGTTTGAAAAACAGCTTGCAAAACGCAAGCGAACACGAGTGCGATCTTATGCGCGCGGAGATAGTAAACAAAGTCCTGCCGGAGTTGGTTATCCGTAAGGATTAAAAGGGGAAAGGTTATGTATCCTTTGACGAGAGCCACGGAAAATTTCAGAAAAGCCTTAAAGCTTGCAAACCAAGTAACCGCCGAAAACGGCGCGGGATACGTAGGTAGCGAGCATTTTATCTATGCGTTTTTGAGTTTGCCCGAATGTACCGCCTACGGTATTTTGGCGCAGGAGGGCATTACCCGTGACGAATACGGGAAACTCTTCTTGCAAAAAATTGATAAAAATTCCAAAATAAACGGTCTTACGCCCCGTACGCAGAAAATGTACGATAGGGCGGTGCTTTTATCCGAGGAAACGAACACTTTGGCGGGTACGGCGCATATGCTGTACGCGATTTTGGAAAACGCCGATTGTTTTGCCGTGAAGATGTTGAAAACGTTTGCGGATATTGCTGATTTAAAAGTGAAAACCCGCAACGCGCTTACGGCGTTGAAACATAAAAGCGCCTTTGGCGATACCCCTGAGGAAAAGTTTGAAACTGACCCGCTCAAAGAGGCTACGTATAAAAATGAAGGGGGCGTGTCTGCAACAAACGATACTGCTTCGGCGCATGCAGAGCAAATAAAAGACCGATATAACCGCCTTGGTCAGTTGGAAAAAGGCAATGGGTTCGCTCCCTCGCGCTTGGAGGCGGTGGAGAAGATTTCCGCCTACGGTATCGATATGACGGAGCGGGCAAGAAAAGGAAAAATTGACCCTGTAATCGGCAGAAGCGAAGAGATTGAGAAGGTAGTGCAAGTCCTTTCTCGGCGTTTGAAAAATAACCCCGTGCTTGTGGGTGAACCGGGTGTGGGTAAAAGCGCAATCGTAGAAGGTCTTTCACAGATGATCGTCAACGGCGACGTGCCTGAACAACTTTATAACAAAACGGTGTTTTCCGTGGATCTGCCGGGTATGCTTGCGGGCGCAAGATATCGCGGCGATTTTGAAGAACGCTTGAAAGATCTTATCGGTACGGTGATGCAGGACGGAGATATCGTATTGTTTATCGACGAGATACACACGCTCGTTGGGGCAGGCGCTTCGGCGGATAACGGTATGGACGCGGCGAATATTTTAAAGCCTATGCTTGCGCGTGGGGACTTACAGATTATCGGGGCAACGACGATTGAGGAATACCGCAAATATATTGAAAAGGACAGCGCGCTTGAACGGCGTTTTACGCCCGTGCAGGTGGATGAACCTGCCGAAGCGGATGCAATCGCCATTTTGAAAGGAATACGTAAAAAATACGAGGAACACCACAATATCCTTATTACGGACGAAGCGATTGAGGCTGCCGTCAAGCTTTCCACCCGTTATATCACGGACAGATTTTTACCCGACAAGGCAATTGATTTGATTGACGAGGCTTGCGCAAGGGTACGTATTTTGGAAGAGGGCGGCGCGGAGCTGAGAGCGCTTGAAAAGGAGGCGGCTTCGTGGGAAACGGAACGCAAGCTTCGGGAAAAACGAGGAGAATTTGCGCTTGCCACAATCGCGTTTGAAAACGGCAAACGTGCGACGGAAAAGATTGTTGCGCTCAAACGCGCGCAATCGCCTTTGTTTATTGGCGGCAGACCCGCTATCGGCAAAGAACAGGTTTCTGCAATCGTCAGCGCAAGAATGCAAATTCCGCTTTTGAAGATTACGCAGGAAGAGGGCGAAAAGTTGATGCGCCTTGAAGAGGACTTGCACCGTCGCATTATCGGGCAGAATGAAGCGGTAAGCGCCGTAGCGAAAGCAATTCGCCGCGCTCGCGCAGGTTTGAAAGACCCGTCCCGCCCGATTGGTTCGTTTATTTTCGTCGGACCTACGGGTGTGGGGAAAACGGACCTTTGCAAGGCGCTTGCAGAAGCTATGTTCGGTTCGGAGGATCAAATGATCCGTCTGGATATGAGCGAATATATGGAAAAACAGTCTGTATCGAAACTGATCGGCGCGCCTCCCGGCTACGTCGGTTATGAGGATATGCAAACGGGTCAGCTTACGGATAAGGTACGGACGAAGCCGTATTGCGTTATTTTATTCGACGAAATCGAAAAAGCGCACCCAGACGTATTTAACCTGCTCTTGCAAATGCTGGACGACGGTAGACTTACGGACAGCAAGGGTAGAACGGTCAGCTTTAAAAATGCCGTTATCATTTTAACGTCCAACGTCGGCGCTTCGGTCACGGAAACGGAACGTACAGGCGTGTACGGCTTCGGTACGGACGGCGAGGATCGGCGTGGCGGGGAGCAGACGGGCGAAAAGCAATACGACGCTATGAAAGAGAATATTACAAAGGCGTTAAAGGAAAAGTTCCGTCCGGAGTTCCTCAACAGAATGGACGACGTGATTGTGTTCCACCGCTTGACGGAAAACGATTGCAAGCAGATCGGCAGAAAGATCGTTGAAGGCTTGGCAAAACGGCTTTTAGAACAGCGCGGAATTACGCTTTCGGTTACAGAAAATGCTTTGCAGACGCTTGTCAAAGAGGGGTACGACCCGCTCTACGGTGCAAGACCGTTAAAACGAATCATTCAGCGCAGGATAGAAGATAGACTTTCCGAGGAGATACTGCTCGGGCGAGTGCAAAACGGTAAACGAGTAATCGTGGATTTTACGGGTGGCGAATACGTATTTTCTGCGCAAGAATAACAGGAGGTCGATATGAGATTGACGACGGCGGGAGAATCGCACGGCAAAGCGCTTGTGGCGATTATTGAAGGACTTCCCGCGCATTTACAAATAGACGTTGAAAAAATCAATGCGGAGCTTGCGCTTCGACAAAGCGGTTTTGGACGAGGCGGCAGGCAAAAGATCGAACGTGACTGCGCAGAGCTGCTCACTGGAGTAAGAAACGGGGAAACGCTCGGCAGTCCGCTTACCCTTTGTATTTATAATAAAGATTATCAGAATTGGGAAAGCTGTATGTCCGGCGGGGCTTGCGATACGGCGGCAATGCAGGCAAAAAGCGTGACTAAGGTTCGCCCGGGACACGCGGATTTGACGGGAGTGGTCAAGTTTGCGCAAACGGACGCGCGGAATATTTTGGAACGCGCTTCGGCGAGGGAAACGGCAATTCGCGTAGCGGCGGGGAGTATTTTTAAACAATATTTGGCTTCGCTTGGCGTGGAAATCGGCAGTTACGTGCGGGAGATATGCGGGGTAAAAGACGGGGGCGTGTATGCGTTTACCGAAATTTCTAAGGCGAAAACCACGCAGACGGGTATGATTGATGAACAGGCTGACAGGCTTGCCAAGGAAAAAATTGCCTCGTTGAAAACGGCAGGTGATACGGCGGGCGGCGTAGTGGAAATTCGTGTGAAAGGCTTGAAGAGCGGTTTTGGTAGTATGATGACGTACGCTGAAAAGCTGGACGCAAGATTGGCGGGCGCGTTGATGAGTATACAAGCTATCAAGGGCGTGGAGATCGGCGACGGGTTCGCTGCTGCGCAAAGGAGTGGTAAAGACGTCCACGACGAGATTTTTTACGGAGAGAACGGCGTGTATCGCAAGACAAACCGCGCAGGCGGAATCGAGGGCGGTATGTCCAACGGTGAGGAGCTTGTTTTGCGGGCGGCTATGAAACCTATCCCAACGTTGATGAAAGGTTTGCAAACGGTTGATTTCATTACGAAAGAGGCGACTACCGCCGCTTCCGAGCGAAGTGACGTATGCGCCGTTTTCGCTTTGAGTGTCATTGCGGAAGCGGTCGTTGCGGAAACGCTGGCAAACGCCGTACAGGAACGGCTGGGTGGCGATACGCTCGAACAGTTGCAAACGCGTTATAACGCTTTGGCGTAAAGAGGTTTGTCTTATGCAGGAAATTGTATTGAAAACCCCGTCTTTGACGGGGAGCATTTATATAGGCGAGGACGTTTTGGAGGCTCGGCTGCCCGCTCTGACAAAGGGCGTGGAAACGTTTGTCGTAACAGACAGCAACGTATACGCATTGTATAAGCCTTTTTTTGAAGCTTGGTTCTCTTCTGCGGAAATCTATGTTTTGCCTGCGGGCGAGGAGCATAAAAACTTTCGATCGCTGTATGCTATCTTAGAAAAAATGGCGGGGGCAGGGTTGCACCGAACGGCAAGATTGTTTGCTGTGGGCGGCGGCGTAGTCGGCGATATCGGCGGGCTTGCGGCGGCGCTGTATATGCGCGGAATCTCCTGCGTGCAAATTCCCACGACGTTGTTGGCGCAGGTGGATAGTAGCGTGGGCGGTAAAACGGCGGTCGATCTTGGCGGCGTGAAAAACGTCGTAGGCGCATTTTATCAGCCTTGCGAGGTATTGATTGACCCGCGCTTTTTGCAAACGCTTCCTTTGCGCGAGTTGAAGTGCGGCTTGGGAGAGATTGTCAAGTACGCTTCTTTGAATATCGGAATATTCGAGGCGTTGGAAAAAGCGGCGCGGATAGACGATATTGCCTTTTTATCCTCGCTTGTATACGCTTGCGTAAGGCATAAGGCAAACGTCGTTGAGGCGGACGAAAAGGAAACGGGGGAGCGCAAGTCGCTCAACGTCGGACATACGACGGGACACGCAATCGAGCTTTCAAAAGGGTATTCCCACGGGGAGTGCGTGCTGTACGGTATGTGGTTTGAAACACAAATGGCGATAGAGGCAGGCGTTTGCGAACGGGCGTACGGAGAGCGTTTGTTACGGCTTGTTGAGCGGGCTTTATCTTGCGCGCCGTTGCTTACGCCCGATTTTTCGGAGATTGAAAAGGACGCGGATAAGGCGAAGTCGGATAAAAAGAACGTGGGCGACGGCAAGATTGTGATGGCTGTACCCTGTAAGGCAGGGGAATGGCGCTTGCTTGCGTTGGACTATGCCTCGTACGTAAACGCGCTTGTAACGTTGCGTTACGGAAAGAATTGACGGGAGGAACGTATGTTGAAAATTGAATCACGCGACTATTTTTCGGGTATGTTTACGCTTCCCGGAGATAAATCTATCACGCACCGCGCTGTTATGCTCAATAGCGGTGCAAACGGGGAAGCGACGGTGGAAAACGCGCTTATCGGCGAAGATTGTCTTTCTACCTGTCGGTGTATGCGCGCTCTCGGCACAACGATTGAAATAGACGGTACGACGCTTCGCATACAAGGAACGCCGCGGTTTCGGCGCGGCGCAGAATTGAATTGCGGAAACTCTGGCACGACCATTCGCCTTTTGACGGGCTTTGTGGCGGGGAAAGGTATTGACGCAAAGCTGTACGGCGACGAATCGCTTTCTGCTCGTCCTATGGAGCGGGTGGCAACGCCGTTGTCGGCGCTTGGCGCAAACGTACAAACGACGGACGGACACGCGCCCGTGTACGTGCAACCGAGTGTTTTGCGCGGCGCAAATGTAACGCTTTCCGTTGCTTCGGCACAAGTGAAAAGCGCGTTGCTTCTTGCGGGGATTTCCGCAGAGGGAGAAACGGTTGTCACCGAACCTGTAAAATCGCGCGATCATACGGAACGCATGCTCCGCGCTATGGGCGCGGATATCTGCGAAAACGGTAGGACGGTGACGGTGCGAAAGAGTGCACTAAAAAGCGTAGACGTTTGCGTTCCTTCCGATATTTCCTCGGCGGCGTATTTTATGTCGATAGGGGCATTGAAAGGGGAAACGCTTTGTAAAAACGTAGGGATAAATCCTACGCGCACGGGTATTTTAAGGGCGTTCGATAAACTCGGCGTACAATATACGTTGTTGAATAAACGCAGCGCGGGCGGGGAAGAAACGGCAGATATACTCGTCAAAAAATCCGCAATGCGTGCCATTGAGTTGACGGCAGAGGATATTCCCGCAATGATTGACGAATTGCCCCTTGTGGCGTTGCTGTGCGCGTTTGCGGAGGGTGAAAGCCGTATTACGGGCGCAAAGGAGTTGCGGGTAAAAGAAAGCGACCGTATCAAGACGACGGCAGAGCTTATCAACAATATCGGCGGCGAATGTATTGCGCAGGAGGACGGATTTATTATTCGAGGCAAGCGTAAGCTTGCGGGCGGCAATATCGACAGCTATCTCGATCACCGTATTGCAATGACAGGCGCTGTCGCGCTGATTGCTTCGGAAAACGGCGGACAGCTGTACCGCCCCGAATGTTGCGCGATTTCTTTCCCTGATTTCTTTAATGCATTGGGATTACGGCTTTATTGAGGTGGGCAGGTACGAGATGAACGGAAAAATATTACGGTTGGGGCTGATTGGAAAAGACGTTTCAAAATCGCATAGCCCACAGATACATTCTTACATTTTAAAAGCGTTTGGCTACGACTGTTTGTATGAAAAGCTGTCTGTTTCGGCGGAGGATTTCGATATGGCTATGCGCCGTCTTTTGGGTGATTGCGACGGGTTCAACGTCACGATTCCCTATAAGCGGGACGTGCTCGAATACCTTGACGAGGTGAAAGGCGACGCGCTTGCTTGCGGGGCGGTGAACACCGTTGTCTGCGCTACTCGCGCGGGCTATAACACGGACGGCGTGGGTTTTTTGGATATGCTCCAAGCAAACGGCGTGGAAACGAAGGGAAAAAGAATATTGATTCTCGGCGCAGGCGGCGCGGGCAGAAGCTCGGCGGTGGCGCTCAAAAATGCAGGCGCAAGCGTGTTTATGTACAGGCGGAATAAAGCGGAGCTTTTGGAAACGTGCGAACAGCTTGGCGTGGAGGCAGCAAACGCTTCCGAGGAAGGCGGTTTTGATATCGTCATCAATTCAACGGGCGTGGGAATGCATGATACGGTTGGCGTTTCGCCTGTTACGAAAAAAGCGTTTGCGGGCGCAACGTGGGCAATCGACCTTATTTACGAGCCTGCCGAATCTGCGTTTTTACGGATTGCAAAATCCTGCGGGTTGCAAACGCTTAACGGCGAAGCAATGTTGTTTTATCAAGCGTATCACGCAGATTGCGTATATCTTCAAAAAACGCCCAATCCCTTGCAAGCAAAGGCATTATACGAATCTTATACGAAAGGAGAACGGTTATGAAATTTTTAGTTATTAACGGCGTTAATCTCAATTTAACGGGGCTTAGAGAACAGAGCGTTTACGGCACGGAAACGCTGGCGGATATCCATAAAAAAATAGCCGCATTTTGCGAAAATGCGGGGGATAACGTGGAGTTTTTCCAAAGCAATATCGAGGGCGAGCTTGTAAACAAATTGCATGAAGCGTTTTTGAATAAATCGTTTGACGCAATCGTTTTAAATGCGGGGGCGTTCACGCATTACAGCTATGCGCTCCGCGACGCAATCGCCGCAATCGATATTCCCGTGGCGGAAGTGCATATGTCCAATGTACACGCAAGAGAGGCGTTCCGAAACACAAGCGTTCTTTCTTCCGTTTGTAAGGGCGTGATTTGCGGGTTCGGCGCAAACAGCTATATTGCCGCAATGGTGGCATTGAAACAGTAAGGAGCGGTTTATGAATCTGATTTTATGCGGAATGATGGGCGCGGGAAAAACGACGATTGGGATAAAGATTGCCGAATTGACAGGGCGCAGGTGGTACGATACGGACGGAATGATTGTCGATAGACACGGCAAAATTTCCGATATTTTCGAGTATTACGGGGAAGCGCATTTCCGTAAGTTGGAAACGGAAGTCGTTAAGGAACTTGCCGAAATGGACGGGCTGATTGTTTCGACGGGCGGCGGATTGGTGCTCAAAAGCGAAAATAACGCCGTCTTGCAAAAGAACGGCAAAATTGTTTTTTTGCGCGCTTCGTTTGAAACGCTTGCGCGTAGACTCAAAGTGGACGGTACGCGCCCGCTGTTGCAAACGTCCACCGAAAGTATTCGGGACAGGCTTGCGCGATTAATGAAAGAGCGCGCGCCTATCTATGAACACGTTGCCGATTACATAGTGGACGTGGACGACAAAACGCCCGAGGATATAGCAAAAGAAATCGTTGAAATGACGAACGGATTGTAAAACGAGGTGGGCAGGTACGAGATGAAAACGGTTTTGGTGACGGGCGGTGTGCGCGGTATCGGTTTGGTGATAGCGGAAACGTTTCTTGTAAAAGGGTACAGGGTATGCGTAAGCTATTCCAAAGACGAGGCGAGCGCAAGCGCGGCAAGAGAAAAGGGGATAGAGGCGTATTGCGCAGACGTTTCCAAGGAAGCGGACGTGCTTTCCTTGTTCCAAAAGGTGGGTAAAGTCGATATCCTCGTCAATAATGCAGGAGTTTCGCTTATCAAGCAAATACAGGACGTGTCCGTTTCCGAATACGAGCAAGTGTTCGACGTCAATATGAAAGGCGCGTTTCTTTGTTGCAGAGAAGCGGCGAAAGCTATGATTTCTTGCGGGAGCGGGTTGATTGTCAACGTTTCTTCCGTTTGGGGAGAAGTGGGTGGAAGCTGTGAAAGCGTGTATTCCGCTTCCAAAGCGGCGCTTCTCGGATTTACGAAAGCGCTTGCCAAAGAGCTTGGCTATTCAGGCGTGCGAGTCAACGCCGTTTCCCCCGGGGTTATCGATACGAAAATGAACGCACATTTTTCCAAAGCGGATATGGCGGCGCTTTGCGAAGAGATTCCGCTTGGGCGATTGGGCGTAGGCGAGGACGTGGCGAAAGCCGTTTTATTCTTGGAGGAAAATACGTATATCACGGGTATTGATTTGCCTATCAACGGCGGTTTTTCCGTAGTTTAACTGCGTTTTGTATAGAAAGATATACCAAAAAAAGAGCGAATGTAAAAGTTATTTCGTTTTGTTTAAATAGCCGTCTAAAATTTGTTGTATAAATTCATCCGCAATCCCTTGCGTGGGGGATTGCGTTTTTTCTTGGTTGCAATCTTCTTTTGGGTGTTCGTCTTTTTCCTGCTTCGGCGATTCGCCTTTACTGTTTCCGAACGTTTGCGAGAATTTGGAAAGATCGTTTAAAAAGGCAAGCATTTGTTCGGAATTTTTCAGTTGCTCCATAATCGGCTTCACGCTTTCGTGAAAGTCGGGGTTTTGTGAGAAATAATATAAAAGCACAAGCATTAAAATTTCCATAATACAGTATATGCGAGAAAGGCACGAAAAATCAACGGCAAGAATACAATGTACAAAACAGCTTTCGGAGGTGGATATGAAAAGCTTTAAGGACTATGCAAAAACTACGCCGCAGGAAAAGGAAGAAGTGGCAACGGCGGAGGAATTAGCCAAGAAGATTGCATCTGCTTATCACGGCAAAAGCAATGCGGATATGCTTCGCAATATTCTTGCGCAGGCAGAAAAGAGCAAACGCGCAGGCACGCTTTCCAATGAGGAAATAGAAAATTTTTACCGCTCGTTTTCACCTATGCTCGATTCTTCGCAACGAAAAAAACTCCGCGCCGTTGTGGATAGATTAAAGGAAATATAGCCCCCGTGTATGCGTTGAAGCTACTTTATAAGCGTAAGCGCAAAGAGTAGCTCGTTGATCTCCTGTTCGGAATTGTAATGCGAAAAGGAAGCGCGAACAAGTCCGCTTGGCGAAGTGTTGAGCGCCTCGTGCATAAGCGGCGCGCAATGTAAACCGCCGCGCGTGGCGATATCGTATTTTTCGGATAAGGTTTCCGCAAGTATATCGCTGTCCGTTTGCGTATGTTTAAAGGCGACGATCCCACATTCGTTTGGTTGAGAATAAACCTCGTAAGCCGTAAGCTGACGTAATCGTTCGATACAGTAAGCGGTGAGGGAATATAGCCGTTGCGAAATTTCTTGTTGGCGCAAGGCAAGGTGGCGCACGCCCTCCAAAAGGGAGAGTATGGCAGGATAAGAAAGCGTACCCGCTTCCAAGGCGTCGGGGTAGAAATCGGGCATATCGAGGGATACGCTGAGCGAACCCGTACCGCCTCGGTAAACGGGCGCAGGTGTTACCCGCTCGGAAAAGAGCAACGCGCCGCTGCCTTGTATGCCCAAAAGTCCTTTATGCCCCGCAAGCGCAAGCATATCAATCCCTGTTCGTTTCATGGAAACGGGAATATGTCCGCCCGCTTGTGCGCCGTCGCAAAGCAAAAGCACGTGTTTTGGCAACGCCGCCCGTATTTTGTGAACGTTCGGCATTGCGCCTGTGACGTTGGAAGCAAGTGAAATTGCCACAAGGCGGGTGTTTTTTCGTAGCAAGGGCAAAATATTTTCAGGGGTGACGTTGCCGTTTGTAAGCGGGCAAGCGTCGTACTCTATAACCCCCGTTTCTTGCAGGTAAGCAAGTGGGCGAAGCACGGAGTTATGTTCCATAACGCTTGTTATAACGTGGTCACCCTTTTTCAGTACGCCAAGAAGCGCGATATTCAACGCTTCCGTACAGTTTTTTGTAAAGACGACCCGTTCTGCGCCGTAGCCGTCGAAAAAGTCGGAAAGCTCCTTGCGGCAAGCAAGGACGTTTTTTGCTGCGGCGATTGCGAGCTTGTGTCCGCCCCGTCCGGGGTTTGCGCATACTTTTATCGCGGAGGAAACGGCGGTCAAGACGGTATCGGGTTTTCTGCCGCCTGTGGCGGCATTGTCGAAATAGATCATAATGCACCTCTTATTTTTCGGATTTCATACAATATAGTATTCCGAAAAAAAGGAGTGTATGACGTATGATGATACTTGCGGTGTTCCGCTCCCGCGCAAACAGTTTGGAATATGCGGAACGTTTAAATGCTTACGGCGTTGCGGCTACCACCGTGCCTACGCCCAAGGAAGCGAAAATCGGTTGCGGACTTTGCGTCCGTTTCGACGCGCGCTATTTCTACCGCGCGCAGGCATTGCTTAAAACAGGAGGCTACTCCTCGTTTAAAGGATTTTATAAAATGGAGTTTTTCAACGGGAAATTATCCGTTACGCCTTATAAAAAAATGGGAGGTGGGGGATAAAGGCTTGTCAAATGCAAGAAAATATGCTATACTGAAAATATGAACACAAGAGCAAAAAAGGCGGCGATCGCCGAATTGGAAAATATATACAAAGGCTCGAAGCCCGCGCTGAAATACAGCACTCCGTACGAGTTGTTGATTGCCGTAATTCTGTCTGCGCAATGCACGGATGAGCGCGTGAATAAGGTGACGGAAGAGCTGTTTAAGAAATATTCCACGCCGCAACAAATGGTTACGCTCACCCAAACAGAATTGGAAAAGTATATTTTTTCCTGCGGCTTCTACCGTATGAAAGCGGAGCATATTCTGTCCGCTTCGAGGGATATTCTCGAACGGTTCGGCGGCGAAGTGCCCGATACGGTGGAAGCGTTGATGACGCTTGCAGGCGTTGGTAAAAAAACGGCGAACGTCGTGTATTCGGTTGCGTTTGGCGGCGACGCAATTGCCGTGGATACGCACGTATTCCGTGTGAGCAACCGTTTGGGGCTTGCCAAAGGTGATACGCCGCTTGCCGTGGAGGCGGGACTGAATAAGGCAATTCCGAAAGAAAAATGGTCGGAAGCGCACCATTGGCTTATCTGGCACGGCAGAAAGGTGTGCCATTCCCAACGCCCCGATTGCGCAAACTGCACGTTAAGTCCGTTTTGCGATTTTTATAAAAAATAAGAATAAAAACCTCCCGATATCCGCATATTGAGGATAAGACGGAGGTTTTTTTATGCAGGAAAACGAGAGTGTGTTGCAAACGTTGGCTTCGTGGGAGGATCTTGCGGAGAAAAAGACGAAAATTTATTCAAGACTGTTGACGGATACTTCGCTTGCAGAGGATATGGAAATGCTTTCCGCTCGTCACGCAAGGCGCAAGGAAACGCTCCTTTCGCTATATTGCGGTAAAGCGCGGGATATGGGCGAGGACGAAAATGTGGGTAGCAGGGACGAGGTGAATGAGGAATGAAGCTGGAAAAACGGGAAATTACACTTAACGAAGCGGACAGCGTTAAAGACGTGTATCAAACAGAAAAATTTTTGCTTTACGAATACGTAAACGCATTGTCTAAGGTGCAGACAAAAGAAGCGAGAAGCGCAATGATGTCTTTGATAAAAGAGGTCGGGGAAGATATGCTTTTTATGAAAGAGCTTATTCAAAGAACCGAAAACTAAAAACAAGGTCGAGAATATATTAAAAAATATGCGCCCCAAAAGCCAAACGAGGCTTTTGGGGCGCATACCGTTGTACGTAGGGGTAGTCTTTTCTCTAAAAAGCGTAAACCGTTTTTCGGGGAGAGGAAAAATTTATATAGTGAAATGATTTGACAAATAAGCGGAAAGGGTGTATAATGGTGTCACAATAAACAAAGGAAGAGTTTTGTTATGGAAAAGAAACAAGGCGCTATTAAGAAGTTTTTTGAAGAATTCAAAAAGTTTATCACCCGTGGCAACGTGTTGGATATGTCCGTCGGTGTTATCGTCGGCGGTGCGTTTACGGGTATCGTAAACGGGTTGAGTAATTATATCTTGAAGCCGATTATCAATTGGTTGCTTGCACTCGTGATCGGTAAAGAGGGGCTTTCGGGCGCAATTACTATGCTTTCTCCTTCGTATAAAGACGTGCTGAATGCGGAAGGTGTAAAAATCAATACGGAGTTGGATTTGGCGGCTTCTATCTATATCGATTGGGGCGCATTCATCAGCGCAATTATCAACTTCCTCTTAATTGCTTTTGTGTTATTCAGTATCGTTAAAGTAATCAACGGTATCAATGAAGCGAGAGAAAAGGCGATTGCGGGAATGGAGCTTGACGAAAAGAAAGCCATTGCGAAAATTCGCTTCGAGCAAAAGGTTTCCAAAAAGGAAGCGAAAGCAATTTGGGCAAAGCAACAGGAAGAAATCGCGGCAGCAAAGGCAGAGGAAGCGAAAGCTAACGCAGAGAAAGCGGCGGCGGAAGCGGCGGCTGCCGAAGCCAAGGCTACGGCGAATACCCGTTTGCTGGAAGAAATTCGGGATTTGTTGAAAAACAAGTAAAAATATTTGACTTTCTGTTTAAAAAAAGCTATAATACTGTCAATGGAATAAAAGGCGAGGAAAAAGCGGGTTTTTTCCAAAAACTTCTTTTCAGAGAGCGTGTCCGTGGGCTGAAAGGCGCGTAAGGAGCGGAAAAATACCCTTTCACTTTGGAGCTGTTTCTTTGAGCCGTTTTACGGGGTAGGAGAAAACGCACGGCGCGGCGTGAAGGCGCAAACGAGGTACGGCAAACGCCGTATGAATGCAGGTGGTACAGCGGAGTATATTTCGCCCTGCGGACTTATGAAAAGTCCGCAGGGCGTTGTTTTTGGAAAAAATACAAGGAGTATATATATGAAAGAAAAGATCGAGGCGTTGAAAGCGGAAATAGAATCCGCTATGCAACAAACGCAGACGGGCAGGGAGTTGTACGAATTAAAGGTACGTTTCCAAACGCAGCTCAAAGGCATTATGAGCGGTATGAAAGACCTTGCAAAAGAGGATAGACCTGCCTTTGGTAAGATTGTCAACGAGTTCAAACAGGGAATTGAGGCGAAGTTTGAAGCAAGGGCTATTGTCGTGCGGGAAATGGAAATGCAAGCAAAATACGCATCCGAGCGTATTGATATTTCTATGCCCGGGAAAAACTACGAGGCGGGCGCGTTGCATCCGATCACGCTTGTAAAAAATCAGCTTGTCGATATTTTTGCGGGCATGGGTTTTAAAGTGTTTGAAGGCCCTGAAATCGAAACGGACTATTACAATTTCACGGCGCTCAATACACCCAAGGATCACCCTGCGCGGGATATGCAGGATACGTTCTATCTTGCGGATAACCTGCTTTTGAGAACGCAGACCTCGGCGGGGCAAATCCGCGTAATGGAAAAAAATGCGCCTCCTATTAAAATTCTTTCGCCGGGCAGAGTGTTCCGTTCGGACGACGACGCTACACATTCGCCTATGTTCCACCAAATGGAGGGGCTTGTCGTGGATAAAGGTATTACGCTTTGCGACTTGCAAGGTATGCTTGCGGAGTTTGCCCGCAGAATGTTCACGTCTTCTACAAAGGTACGCCTCCGTCCCTCGTATTTCCCGTTCACCGAGCCGAGCGTGGAAGTCGATTTGAGCTGTTCGGAATGTGGCGGCAAGGGCTGTCGGCTGTGTAAAGGCACTGGCTGGATAGAGGTACTCGGCGCGGGTATGGTCAATCGGCACGTGTTGGAAAACTGCGGCGTAGACCCCGACGAATACACGGGATTTGCGTTCGGCATGGGCGTCGAACGTATTGCTATGCTCAAATACGGCATCAACAACATCAAAACGCTGTTTGAAAATGATACGCGTTTCTTAAAACAATTCGAGGATTAAGGAGGAGAGAAAAATGAAAGCACCTTACAGTTGGTTAAAAGATTACGTCGATATCGACGTTTCCGCGCAGGAATTGGCGGAAAAACTCTTCTCTTGCGGGTTTGAGGTGGAGGAACTTTCCTACCTCGGCGAAAAGATCAATCGCGTCGTTGTCGGCGAGATTAAAGCGTTGACACCACACCCAGACAGCGACCATATGCAAATTTGCGTAGTGGACTGCGGCGAGGAATATGGACGCGAATTACAAATCGTAACGGGCGCGTCCAACGTGTATGTGGGAATGAAAACGCCTTGCGCGCTCGATAATTCGACGGTTGTCGAAAGCAATCCCGCTATGCTGGAAAAGAATCCGAGCGGGATCAAAAAAATCAAAAAGGGCAAGCTGCGCGGCGTGGAGTCGTTCGGTATGCTCTGTTCCGGCGAGGAACTTGGTATCAACGACGATTTCTACCCCGGGGCAGAAGTTGACGGACTGCTTGATTTGGCAAAGGACGCACCCGTGGGCGAGGATATCAAGAAAATTGTCGGCTTGGACGATTGGTGTTTCGATATCTCCGTCACGGCGAACCGCCCCGATTGTCAATGCATTTTCGGTATAGCGAGAGAGGTGGCGGCGGTCTTGAAAAAACCGCTCAAAGCACCTGCGGTTTCCTATACGGCGAAAAAGACGAACGCTTTGCCCGTGACGGTGGAAGTGCTTGCGCCTGACCTTTGCCCTCGTTACGTGGGGCATTACGTAGAAAACGTGCGTGGCGGAAAAACGCCCGCTTGGATGCGTAAACGCCTTGCGCTTTCGGGTATCCGTTCCATTTCTCCCATTGTCGATATCACCAATTTTGTATTGTTAGAAATCGGTCAGCCAATGCATGCATTTGACGCAGACGAACTTGGCGGTAGGAAGATTGTCGTACGCAGAGCGGAACAAGGCGAAAAGATTGTCACGCTCGACGAAAAGGAGTTTACGCTCACGCAAGACAATCTCGTGATTTGCGACGGCGATAAGCCCGTTGCGCTTGCGGGTATTATGGGCGGTTTGAACAGCGGTATCAAGGATACGACGAAAAACGTATATTTTGAGGCGGCGAAGTTTGCACGTGATAACGTGCGGAAAACCTCCCGCGCGTTGGGACAAAGCTCCGATTCCTCTTCACGCTTTGAAAAAGGCGTGGACGCATACACGAACGGTATCGGTATGGCGCGTGCGTTGCACCTTATCGAAGAGCTTGATTGCGGCGACGTGACGGAACTTTGCGCAGACGTGTGCGCCGTTTCGCTTGAAAATCGCAAAATGATGGTAAGTATTGCTAAGATCAATGCGCTTTTGGGAATAACCGTTCCCGATACGGAAATACAGGACATTTTGGATAGATTACAATTCAAGCCCGTAATTAACGGCGACAATTTGACTGTCGAAATCCCCGGCTACCGCGACGATATCGACGGTTATCCCGATATTGCCGAAGAAGTAATTCGTTCGTACGGATACGAACATATCGTTCCTACCTTTTTGGAAAAGGCGAGCGTGACGGGCGGCGGCTTGGACGAGGCGCAAAAGAAAGAATTGCATTTGAAAAACGTGCTCAAAACGCAAGGATTTATGGAAGCGTATAACTATTCCTTCTATTCCCCGAAAGATTTTGAGTTGATGAAGCTTGGCACAGACGATACGCTTCGTAATGCTGTGAAAATTCTCAACCCGATCAGCGAGGAGTTGTCTATTATGCGTACCTTCCTTGCGCCGTCTATGCTTATGAATGCGGTGCGGAATATCCGCAGAGGCAACGACGAAGGGAGAGAGTTTGAAGTTGCAAACGTATATCTGCCCAAAAATACGCAGGCGGGAGAACAACCCGAAGAGAGAAAGCACCTTGTGCTTGGTATTTGGGGCGGTAAGCAAGACTTCTTCGATATGAAAGGCGCGTTTGAAAAAATTGGCGGACTGTTCCACGTAGACTTTGTATACGAGCGGGCGCAAAAAACGTACTTGCACCCTGGCGTTTCGGCAAAGGTGCTCGTAGGGGATAAAGAGGTCGGCGCGTTCGGTGAACTCGACCCTGCTATTGCTCTTTCGCTCGGCTTGGATAAAAAAGTATACCTTGGCGAGTTGGATTTAGCAGCGATTGAAACGGACGATACAATTCGTTATACCAATCTGCCGAAGTTCCCTGCGGTCAAGCGGGATCTTGCGCTTATCGCCGACGAAAAGCTTACCTGCGCGGAAATTGAGGAGGTATTGCTCCGCTCGTGCAAGTACGTGACGGAAGCAAAACTGTTCGACGTGTATAGAGGCGGTCAGGTTGGCGAAGGCAAAAAGAGTATGGCGTTCACGCTTACCTTTACGCCCGATCAGAACACGGAAAAGGCGTTCACGCCCGAAAATCTCGATAATTTCGTCAAGAAAATATTGAACAATCTCGAAAACAAGCTCGGCGTAGGGCTTCGGTAAGATGAAGAGAAACGGTAAAGTGCAAACGTTCGGTTTTCTGAACGTGGATAAACCCTCGGGTATCGTTTCCTCGGTCGTTGTCAATAAATGTAAATGGCTTTCGGGTGTCCCTTGCGGACATATGGGTACGCTCGACCCGTTGGCAAGCGGTGTATTGCCAATCGGCGTAGGAAACGCCACGAGGCTGTTCGATTATTTTCTTGCCAAAGAAAAGGAATATATAGCCGAATTTACGTTCGGTGTTTCGTCGGATACGCTTGATTCTACGGGTGCGCTCGTGTATGGCGGGGACGTTCCGACGGAACAAGATATTCAAGGCGTGTTGCCGCAGTTTTTCGGGGATATTATGCAAGTGCCGCCTAAGTACAGCGCAAAAAATGTCAACGGTAAACGTGGGTACGATCTTGCCCGAGCGGGTGTCGAATTCGAGCTTCCTGCCAAACAGGTTCGTATTTTCGGGATAGAAATGCTTGGCAAGGCAGAAAGTGAAAATACGTATCGTTTAAAAATTCGTTGCGGCGGCGGAACGTATATCCGCTCGCTTGCAAGGGATATTGCGGCGGCGCTCGGTACAAACGCCGTAATGAGCGCATTGCGCCGCGTAAAAAGCGGATATTTCGAGGCTGGGGAAAGTATTCCCTTTTCCGTGTTGGAAAAAGACCCCGATATAAAGGAGTTGGAAAGCTATATCATTCCGACGGAGCGTGTGTTGTCGTTTGAACGGATTGATTTAACGCCCAAGGCGTACGAGCGGGTGTTCCAAGGCGTTCCCACAACGGTAGACTATCCTGCGGGGCTGTATAAAATTTATAAAGAAGAAGTATTTTACGGTATTGCGGAAGTAGTGGACGGAAGGGTGAAAGTCAAAACGAAATTATGTTAAAAACGGTCGAGTTGACAAAACGGAATAGGGAAAACGGGTGCGTAATGCTCCTCGGCGGGTTCGACGGTTTGCACGTGGGGCATCTTCGGCTGGTAGAATGTGCGAAGAAGTACCGATTGCCGATCGGGATTATGACGATTGAGGGCGCAAAAGAAAACGGCAATTTGTTTACGTTTGCCGAACGGGAACGCATTTTTTCGCGCCACGGTATCGATTTCGTGTTCGAGCTTCCGTTTGAAAGGATACGGGAGCTTTCCCCCGAGGCGTTTTTGCAGACGTTGACGGAAAAGTTTTCGCCTACCGTGTTTGTTTGCGGTGACGATTTCCGTTTCGGAAAAGGCGCGGTTGCATCGGCTGAAACGATAAAATCGGCTACCCGTGTACGGGTTGAAGTGGAAAAGCTTGTGACGATCGACGGGGAAAAGGTCAGCGCAAGACGGATCAAGGAACTGCTTGAAAAGGGCGACGTGTTTGCTGCGGCAAGGTTACTTGGAGAGCCGTACTTTTTGACGGGTATCGTGCAAAAGGATAGGGGCGTTGGCAGAACGCTTGGATTTCCTACGGCGAATATTGAATATCCGCAGGGCAAGCTTCCCATTAAAAAGGGTGTGTATCAAACGCAAATAGCGGTAGACGGCAAAACGTATAAAGGGATAACCAACTACGGGGCAAGACCGACGTTTGGGAATTCTCGGGTGGTAACGGAAACGCATATCAACGGTTTTTCGGGCGATCTTTACGGACGGGAATTGACCGTTTCCTTTACGCGGTATCTTCGGGATATCGTTGCGTTTGAAAGCGTAGAGGAATTAAAAAATCAATTACGGGAAGATATCGGGAGGATACGGCAATGATCAAATTCGGACCGAGCGGAAACTGCGAAAGTTTCTATGCGGAAGGCAATTTACATACGGAACAAGCGCCTGCGTTTTTGAAAAAACGGGGGTTGGATTGCTTTGAGTACTCGTTTGGGCGCGGGGTGAAAATGACAGAAACGAAAGCGATTTCTATCGGAGAAGCCTTTGCGGCGGAAGGGCTTGAAATTTCCGCGCACGCGCCCTACTTTATCAATTTTGCCAATCCCGACGACGAAATGGCGGCAAAGTCCTATAATTACGTGTTGGACACGGCGCGCATCTTGAAGTTAATGGGCGGGAAACGAGTGGTGTTTCATCCCTCTACGCAAGGAAAAATGGAACGGGAAGCGGCAGTTGCGCTTACGGTAGAGCGTTTGAAAATTTTGCGGGATTATATCTATTTGAATGATTTGCAGGATATGACGTTCTGTCCCGAAACAATGGGCAAGCTCGCCCAAATCGGTACGGTGGAAGAGATTACGCGGTTTTGTAAAGTGGACGAAATTTACGTTCCCTGCGTGGATTTCGGGCATATCAACGCCAGGGAACAAGGTTCGCTGAAAACGGTTGCCGATTATAAAGACAGGCTTTCGTATATGATTGCCGAGCTTGGCAAGGAGAGAATGAAACATTTCCACGTGCATTTCTCCAAAATTATGTATTCCGCAAAAGGGGAGATAAAGCACCTCACGTTTGCGGACGAGGTGTACGGTCCTGAATTTGCTCCACTTGCGCAAGCGCTCAAAGAATTGGAGTTAGAACCGTACGTTGTCAGCGAATCGGACGGCACGCAAGCAGAGGATGCAAGCGAAATGAAGCGGATTTATTTTGAAAACGCCGAAAAATTGTAAAGATTGTATCGTCGTATACTTGACGAAATACGAAATATTTGGTAAAATAAATATAAGGACAAAAAAATTATGTTGCAAACGAACGGAAAAAAGCTTTTTGACGCGGTCGGCGCAGACGCCGTTTTTACCACGTGCGATTATATGAAACGGTATATTACGGGTTTCGCTACGGAAAACGGATTTGTGCTTGTCGATAAGGACGGTACGTATCTGTATACGGATGCAAGATATACCGAGGCGGCGGAAAAGCGCTTGCAAGGTACGGAAGTCACCGTAAAGATGGTCGATAGATTTTCTACGCCTTATGAGCTACTCAAAAACTATGCTTCGGTGGGTATTCCCGTTGCTGTTACAAGTTATCCCGAATATAAGAAAATAGAAGAAACGGGCGTACGTATTATAGATGCAACGCAAGCGTTTCGAGATGCAATGGCAATAAAAAACGATTGGGAGCTTTCTTGTATTCAAAAAGCTTGCGAGATTGCAGAGGACGCATTCCTTGCATTGCTTCCCGAAATCAAAGAGGGTATGACGGAAACGGAAGTTGCCGCATTGCTCGAATATCATATGCGCAAGCTCGGCGCGCAAGGCGTATCGTTTGATACGATCGTTGCATTCGGCGCGCATGCCGCTGTGCCGCACCACGAAACGGGAGATACGAAGCTTTGCTTCGGCGACGAGATTTTGATGGATTTCGGCTGTAAGGTAGACGGGTACTGCTCGGATATTACGAGGACGTTTTTATTCGGCGACGACGGCAAACACGAGGAATTTAAAAAAGCGTATAATGCTGTTTTGACGGCGCATAACCTTGTGAAAGAAAAGCTGGTCAGCGGTATGACGGCGGGAGAAGCGGACGCCTTGGCAAGAGAACATCTTGCAAAAGAGGGTTACGGAGAACTGTTCACTCATTCACTCGGTCACGGTATCGGGTTGAACGTGCACGAATATCCCTCGGTCAGACCCAAAAATACGGATACGCTTGTGGACGGAATGGTGTTCTCGGACGAGCCTGGCGTGTACGTGGTGGGGCAATACGGTATCCGTATCGAAGATACGGTAACGTTACAAAACGGAAAAGTGAAGAGCTTTATGTCCTAGACGGACAGAAACCTTTTCATATTATAAAAAAGAAAAATATATAGTGTTACAAGGAGAAAATTGTATGGCACAAATTTTGGCAGGCGATATTCGCAAAGGCGCTACCTTTGAGTATAAGAGCGGCGTTTACACGGTTACTGACTTCCAGCACTTAAAGCCCGGTAAAGGCGCAGCGTTCGTAAGAACGACGTTGAAGAACGTTGTTACGGGTCAAGTTCTTTCCAACGAAACCTTCAACCCCACGACGAAGCTCGAAACGGCGCAAGTGGAAACGAAGAAGATGACGTATTCCTATTACGACGGGGAATTCTACGTGTTTATGGACGAAGAATATAACCAAGAAATGCTCTCTTACGATCAAGTAGAAGAAGCGTTGAAGTATATCAAGGAAAACGATATCGTAACCGTGAAATTCCTTTACGGCAAAGCGTTCTCCGTTGAACCCGAAAACTTTGTAGAACTCAAAGTTATCGAGGCTGAACCGGGCGTTAAAGGCAACACCGCTACCAACGTTATGAAGAATGCGAAAGTGGAAACGGGTGCTACTATTCAAGTTCCTATGTTCGTTGAAGAGGGCGAAACGATTCGTATCGACACCAGAACGGGCGAATATATGAGCAGAGTATAAAATTTTTTATGCAAGAATAAAAAGCGGGATTTTGCAATCCTGCTTTTTGTTGTATGTTGCAGGAGGGAACAACATGAGAGCGGTGGCGCAGAGAGTAAAACGTACAACGTTAAAAGTGGACGGGGTGTTGATATCGGAGATTCCGTTTGGATTGGTTGTATTTTTGGGGATAAAGACGGAAGATACCAAAGCGCAAGCGGAGTACCTTGCGAAGAAGATAGCCAATCTCCGTATTTTCGAGGACGAAAACGGAAAAATGAATTTATCCGTTAAGGATGTGGGCGGGGAGGTTCTGCTCGTTTCGCAATTTACCTTATACGGCGACGCTTCGCACGGGAATCGCCCCAGCTTTACGCTTGCAGAACACCCCGAGCGTGCCGAGCCGTTATACGAGTACGCCGTAGAATGTTTGCGCGGACACGGTGTTACGGTGAAAAAGGGCGTATTCGGCGCAGATATGCAAATTGAACAGCATAATGACGGACCTGTTACCATTTTGCTTGAAATATAAGAAAAACGGCTGATGATAAAGCACTTAAAAGGGCTGAAAGCCTTGAAAACAAAGCAACTCTACTCACGGTAGAGTTGCTTTTTTGTTTAGTAGAGTTGGTTTTTTGTGTGGTAGAAAGGCAGGTTCGCCTTTGTAGAGAGGGAGCGCAAGACGAGTAGAGTAAAAATACGGTAAAGTAGGTTGTTTTTTGATTTGGATACGGCTATACTAAAAATGCGTCTGGGCAGAGTATGTCTTTTGTTACGGCGCAAGAAAAGAAAGCCGACCTGTTTTTAAGAAAGCGGGCGGTGAGTAAGGAGTAAGAAAAATGAAACAAACTACATTACAAGAAAAAGAAGAAAAAATACGTCAAAAGGCAGATAAGCAGATTGCCCGGTTGCGTCAAAGGGAAGAAAAGATTTCGGTAAAGCAAGCAAAGAGGACGGATAAAAAGGTTGTTCCTATCTTTTACGCTTCGGATGATACTTATTTGCCCTATTTGGCGGTATCCCTCTCTTCCTTAAAAAAGAATGCAAACAAAGCGTTCCGCTATGAAATATACGTATTGCATACAGGTGTGCAGGAGGAAAACGAACGCCGCGTAAAAACATATCAAGACGAAAATTTTGTCATTCGCTTCGTGGACGTAAGCGAGCGTTTGGAAGAGGTAAAACGCAGCTTGCAGTTGCGCGATTATTATACGGGCGCAACGTATTACCGCATTTTTATTGCGGAAATGTTTCCGCAATACGACAAAGCTTTGTATCTTGACGGCGACACCGTTATCCTCGGCGATATTGCAAAGTTGTATAACGTGCCGTTAAACGATAATCTCGTCGGCGCTGTTACGGACGGCGTTGTATCCTCTACGGCGGTATTCCAAGCGTACACGCGTGAAGTGCTCGGTATCGAGTCAAATCGCTATTTCAATGCAGGCGTGCTCGTTATGAACTTGAAGAAATTCCGTGAGGAGAATTTTTACGAAAAGTTCCGCAATCTTTTATTGGAGTACAAATTTTCCGTTGCGCAGGATCAAGACTATCTCAACGTACTTTGTAAAGATAGAGTACGGTATCTTTCCTCAACATGGAACACTATGCCTATTGGCGGGGAAAAACGCAAACTGCCCGCGCTTATTCATTACAACTTGACGGCAAAGCCGTGGCGGTATGCAAGTATTCCGTATGCGAAATATTTTTGGACGGAGGCGGAACATAATGAGTTTGCCGCGGAACTTCGGGCGCAGTTTGGTAGCTATTCCGACGAACGCAGGGAACAGGACGCCCGTACGGAACAGTCGCTTATCGCGCTTGCTATTGCGGAAACAAAACGGGAAGATAACTTTATCAGGGCGCGCCGCGCAAAACAAAACGAAGCGGACAGGTATGCGTTGACAACGAAATCACCGATAGTGGTATGAGAGAATGGAGGGCGTGGTAAACGAAGCGGGCGTGACATAAGAACGCTTTGAAATATTGCGAAAAATAGAGGAATAGGAAAAAATTGGCTTGTTCGATAAGGACGTTGTAAACGATCCCGAAGCGCCTGAACTGTTGCCCAAT
>JAFTPR010000053.1 GCA_017463145.1 Clostridia bacterium | reverse complement strand
GTAGGGAAATTTCAATGATTTTCCAAGAACCCATGACCTCGCTCAACCCCGTGTTCACAATCGGCAATCAGTTAGACGAGGTGGCGTTTTTGCACATTGAGGGTATTTCCAAGATAGATGCAAAAGCGCGTAGTATCGACATGCTTACCCTAGTAGGTATAGCCGACCCCGAAGGTGTGTATAAAAAATATCCGCACGAGCTTTCGGGCGGTATGCGCCAACGCGTTATGATTGCTATGTCCTTGCTTTGTAATCCCCGTCTTATCATTGCGGATGAGCCGACAACGGCGCTCGACGTGACGATTCAGGCGCAAATCCTCGATTTGCTTCGGGATATTAAAGGCAAGATCAACGGCTCGATTATGCTTATCACGCACGATCTCGGCGTGGTGGCAGAAATGGCGGACTACGTTGTGGTTATGTATGCGGGCAAAGTAATTGAAATGGGTACGGCAGAGGATATTTTCGATAACCCTCTGCATCCGTACACAATCGGTCTGCAAAAGAGTAAACCGACGGTAGATGAGGAAGTGGAATCGCTGTACTGTATCCCCGGCTTCGTTCCCAACCCAATCGATATGCCCGATTACTGTTATTTCCGTGACCGTTGCAATATGTGCAAAAAGGAATGCGCAGGCGCATATCCTGCGCTCGTGAAAGTGTCGGATACGCATAGTGTATCGTGCTATCTCTACAAGGAGGGCGTGAAAAATGACTGACGAAAAAACGCTTGACCTTGGCGTAGAAGAACCGCTGCTTGAAGTAAAAAATTTGCAAAAATACTTCGTTGTGGACACGACGTTTTTCGGCAAACCGAAAGCGTTTTTGAAAGCAGTCGATAACGTTTCTTTTGCGCTCAAAAAAGGTAAAACATTAGGGATTGTAGGCGAATCGGGTTGCGGCAAAACGACGATGGGCAGAACGATTTTGCGCTTGTACGACGTGACAGGCGGGGAGGTTTGGTTCAAGGGCAAAGAGGTATCCAAAATTCCCGAACGGGAGTTTGATAAGCTTCGCCCGAATATGCAAATGATTTTCCAAGACCCGTATGCAAGTCTTTCGCCCCGTATGACCGTGGGCGAGATTATCGGCGAAGCGCCGTTGCAACACGGGCTTGTCGATAAAGCGCATTTGCGGGAGTACGTTCTTGACGTAATGAAGACGTGCGGTTTGCAGTCGCATTATTACGACAGATACCCCCACGAATTTTCGGGCGGGCAAAGACAGCGTATTTGTATCGCGCGCGCGCTTGCGTTAAAGCCCGAGCTTGTCATTTGCGACGAGCCTGTTTCCGCGCTCGACGTTTCCATTCAGGCGCAGATTATCAATATGCTTAAAGATTTACAAAAGAAGCTGGGGTTAACCTACGTGTTTATTTCGCACGATCTTTCCGTTGTTAAACACATTTCGGACGAGGTAGGCGTTATGTATCTAGGCAGCATGGTGGAGTTCGGCGCAAAATCCAAGATTTTCTCCAATACCTTGCACCCGTATACGAAAGCGTTGTTTTCGGCTGTCCCCGTGCCCAATCCGCACGTAAAGATGAATAGGGTCATTTTAAAGGGCGACATTCCCTCGCCTGTCAATCCGCCCAAGGGTTGTAAATTCCATACCCGTTGCGACAAGTGTATGGAGATTTGCAAATCCGTACCGCCTACCTATAAAGAGGTCGAAGAAGGGCATTTCTGCGCTTGCCATTTGTACGACAGCGCAGAGGAACTTGCCGATTTTGCCAAGACGGAAACGGAAGCGCAACCATGAAACGGAAAAAGGAAAGACGGAAAGAGGAATTGGATACCGAAACGACGTTTGCGGATATGAACGTTGAGGGATTCAGTTGGTATAATCCCAATAAAAAAAAGGGCGCAAAGCCAATCGGTCCTGTCACGAAGAAAGAATATTGGGCGATGGTCAAGGGCGCGTTTGCGGCAATGCTCCCCGTAATCCTTTGCGTGGTTGCTGTTTCGTTGCTCGTTTTTATATTCGCAATGTTGTGGCTTCGTTGAGGTTTTAACAGTTATGGAAGAAAAAGAAATAAAACGGCACAAACGAGCGTATGCATTTTTGATTTTTACTACCTTTTTTATGTATGTCGTCTTGACAGGCGCAAAAAATTTGTACGTAGCAGAAAAAACCACGTTGCAAACGCTCGGCTCGTTCGGTTCGTATACAGATCTTGCGGCGACGATGGAATACTATTTCTATGCGTACGCCGTTATGCAGATATTGCTCGTTTTCTTTATAAAAAAGCTCAATATCAAATGGTTTTTGACGGTTACACTTGGGGTTTCCGCCGTAATCACAATCCTCGTTGCGTTTACTGATACAATCGTTTCGCATTGGGTGCTGTATACTGTAAACGGCGCAATGCAAGCAGGTATTTGGGGATGTTCAATCAAAATGCTCGGCAAATACCTGCCCGAACGTAATCTTTCAACGGCAAACAAGCTGATGACCTCGGGACCCGCCGTGGCAGGCGTTGTTTCCTACGCAACGGCGGCGGCTTTTGGTAATAATTGGAAGCTCCCGTTTATCATTCTCGGTATCACACTCCTTGTTGCTGTGACGTTGTATTTTTTAGCGGTCACAAACGTACACCGTTTCCCTCGGATTGTCGAAACGCATCACGTCATCCACGCGGACGGCACGGAGGAGGACGTTTCTGATGAGTAATAAAAAAACGACTTTATCCACTTGAAAAGCAAAAAACGGAAAATCGTGTTTTATGCAATCTCCGTCTTTATGAGCGCAATGGTGACGGCATTGTTTTTTACGCTCAACAATACGCTTGATATCTTTTTGAAGCAGGTGGGCGGATTCGATAATACCACCGCCAAGCTCATTACGATTCTTGCGCCCTTTCTTACGATTGTAGGACCTACGCTCTGCGTTAACGTATGCGATAAACACGCCAATTTCATAGCGGTAGGCGTTGCTTTTTTTGTGCTTTCGCTCTTGTTTGCGGTGTTGTTGCGGTTATTTTTCGACGTACATATTGCGTTGTCGTTGGTGCTTATTCTTGCCTTTCTCATTCTCAGCAACGGCGGCAGGTCGATATCGCTTTCAATCGCCTCGTTGAAAATGCGGGATAAGATCGATACCGGCGTATATACAACAATAACGAATGCGGCGGCTTCTATTTCGACGGGGCTTATGCCCAAGGTGTTTACGGCGATTGTCGATAATCCTGCGCTTGGCGTGGCGCAAAGTTGGCAAAACGGTTTTACGCTAGTCGTCGTATGGAATATTGCAATCGTAGCAATCTTAATCGGCTTGGTGCTTTGGGTAAGACGCCTTAATCAAAAGGATAAACAAAGCGAATCGCCCGTTATATCGGACTGACAAAAAAACTTCGGAGAGAGTTCCGAAGTTTTTTGTTACGTTTGCCGTTTGGCAAGTACCTTGCCTGTTTTTGCGCTCAATAAAAAGGCGGTTGTATTGCCGTTTCGGTCGATTATGCCGATATAGTAATACGGGGCGTCTTCGTAAAGAAGCCTAAGATAAATTTCGCCTGTAAAGCCGTATTTGTCCGTCATGTCAGTAAATAATTGCGTTTCTGCGGATAAAAGCTTTTTCAAAACCTCCTTGGGCGAAAGCGTGTCGTTGTTTCTTACGGTCTTTGCTGTCAGTTCATAGCTGTTTTCGCCGTACGTAACGGTGCAAAGCAGCTCCTCCGCATCCGATAAATCCGCTGTGCAGGAATAGTAGTATTCCGCTTTTACGCTGTCAAAAGACATATCCCCGCCAAGCGTTTGTTTGTCGACGGAAAAGGAAACGGTACAATCTTTGTCACCCGCAGGCGCGGAAAGGTACAGTTCGACTCTCGGCGAGCTGTCGCGCGGAATACCGTCCGCAAGATACGGGTTTTCCTTTTTAACGGCGTATATGCGCAAGGCAAGCCCGTCGTTTTCTGCCAATAGCAGGTTGGAGCGTAATTCGGAAACGTAAGAAAAATAATCCGTTTCCTTTTTACAAGCGGATAAAAAAAACGAAAGTAGGCAACAAATGAAAAGCGCAATAAAAACTTTTACGCAACTTCTTTTGTGAGAAACAGGTCGAAAACAGTTAAAAAAAGCGTTCATAGTCCATTATATTAAAAAAAAATTCAAAACATACCGAATAAAATTTATTCATACAGTTGATTTTTTATTTCCAATGTGATAAAATAGTATAAATACAATGGGAGGAGAAGTATATGCAGGTAGATAAAATCGTCGTACGCGCTTTGCTCAGTACTTTGGCAGCAATACTCGTATTATGCGGTTTTATGACGCTTATGCTTTGCTTCGTGTTTCCTTCCTCTATGATGCATATTACGTACGATTTGGGTATGGACCAATCTAGCGTGAATAATGCTCGCCGCGCGTACAACAGAACGGACGAGATATATTATATTGCGTTTGCTACGGAAGTGGCAATCGGTTCAGATAATTATGCGGAAATCGAAAAATGCGGCGACCGTTTTATTGCCGACGAGGAATTTGCCGTTTACTGCAACGCAAAGGATAAAGAGGGCAAGGGTGAAATGTCTTATGCGCAATACGTATACAGTCAGGTGTGTATTGCAAAATATAATCTGGGCAAAAAGACGCAAGCCGTCGATAAAGCGTTTGCGCTTGTCGGGGAAAGCTTTCCCGAAAATAATGCCGTAGTAGCGGTGCTTGTGACTGCGCTGAGAAAAGGCGATACGGATACGGCTCAAAAGGTCGCGACGAAAATGACGGAGCGTCGCCAAAGCATACCGGAGGCAGATAAGACGTATTTCGAGGAGATACTCGGATTGGTTCAAAACGGATAAATGGATTTGCAAAAAAACCATTTACTTTATATAACGGAAAAATAAAAGTTTTACATTTGGAAGGAGAAATATTTATGAGTAGCAGAATTGTAAAAGAAGGACTTACATTCGACGACGTGCTTTTGATCCCGCAAGCCTCCAACGTTTTGCCTGCGGATGTCAGCTTGAAAACGCAATTGACGGATAAAATCAAGTTGAATTTGCCTTTGATGAGTGCCGCGATGGATACGGTCACGGAGAGCCGTATGGCGATTGCCATTGCGCGTGAGGGCGGTCTTGGTATCATGCATAAGAATATGTCCATAGAAGAACAGGCTTCGCACGTAGATAAGGTAAAACGTAGCGAACACGGCGTTATTACCGATCCGTTCTTCCTTGCGCCCGACAATCTTGTAAAGGATGCGCTGGCGCTTATGGAAAAGTACCGTATTAGCGGCGTGCCTATCACGAAAGACGGCAAACTTGTAGGTATTTTGACCAATCGCGATTTGCGCTTTGAAAGCAATTACGAACAACCTATCTCCAACATAATGACGAAAGAGGGGCTTGTAACCGCGCCCGTTGGCACTTCCCTTGCGGACGCGCAAAAAATCCTCGGTAAGCATAGAATTGAAAAACTTCCTATTGTGGACGACGAGGGCTACTTAAAAGGCCTTATCACCATTAAGGATATTGAAAAATCCATTCAATACCCCAACTCTGCAAGAGATGAAAACGGCAGACTTCTTGTTGGCGCAGCGGTAGGTACGGCGGCAAACACAATGGAACGTATCGCCGCGCTTATCGAAGCGCGCGCAGACGTTATCACGATTGATACGGCGCACGGACATTCCGCAGGCGTTTTGAAAAAAGTGGAGGAAATCAAATCGAAATTCCCCAACATCACGCTCATTGCGGGCAACGTTGCTACGGCAGGCGCAACGGAAGCGTTGTTGAAGTCGGGCGCAGACGTTGTAAAGGTAGGTATCGGTCCCGGGTCTATCTGTACCACGCGTATCGTAGCGGGTATCGGCGTACCGCAGCTTACGGCGGTTATGGATTGCGCGGAAATGGCGGATAAGCTCGGTAAACGCGTAATTGCAGACGGCGGTATCAAATACAGCGGCGATATTGTTAAGGCTTTGGCGGCAGGCGCAAGCGCGGTTATGGTTGGTTCTCTGCTTGCAGGTACGCTCGAAAGCCCCGGCGAAGTGGAGCTTTACCAAGGCAGAAGCTACAAGGTATACAGAGGTATGGGTTCTCTCGGCGCAATGGCTACGGGCAGCAGCGACAGATATTTCCAAGAAAATGCGAAGAAATTTGTTCCCGAGGGAGTCGAGGGAAGAGTTCCTTACCGTGGCAGCGTAGCGGAAGTCATTTATCAAATGAAAGGCGGTCTGCGCGCAGGTATGGGTTATTGCGGTAAAGGTACGATTGAAGAACTCCGTACCGGCTCCGAATTTGTACGTATTACGAATGCAAGCCTTATCGAAAGTCACCCCCACGACATTTCGATCAGCAAGGAAGCACCCAACTATTCGCAACACTAATCGGTTATAAATTTTTCATAGGAGATAAAAATATATGAGCAACAACGTACGTCCCGAAACAATGGCGCGTATCAACACGAAAGCTCTTGCCGACGAGTTTATCGCCGAACAGGTTGCGATCATTCGTGAACAGGTAGGTAACAAAAAAGTGCTTTTGGCTCTGTCGGGTGGGGTGGATTCCTCCGTCGTAGCGGCGCTTTTAATCAAAGCAATCGGTAAACAACTCGTTTGCGTACACGTCAACCACGGTCTGCTCCGTAAGGGTGAACCCGAACAAGTGGTAGAAGTTTTCAGAAATCAAATGGATGCAAACCTTGTTTACGTAGATGCGGTCGATCGGTTTCTTGGCAAGCTTGCAGGCGTTGCCGAACCAGAGAAGAAGCGTAAAATTATCGGCGCGGAATTTATTCGCGTATTCGAGGAAGAAGCAAGAAAACAAGAGGGTATTGAATTTTTGGCACAAGGCACGATTTACCCCGACATTATCGAAAGCGACGGCGTGAAGGCGCATCACAATGTGGGCGGTCTTCCCGAGGATATGCAGTTCGAGTTGGTCGAACCCTTGAAATTCCTTTATAAAGACGAAGTGCGCGCGGTAGGTAGTGCATTGGGGCTTCCCGACGGTATGGTATACCGTCAACCGTTCCCCGGTCCTGGGCTTGGCGTGCGTTGCCTTGGCGCAATTACGAAAGACAGACTTGAAGCCGTACGTGAATCGGACGCAATCCTCCGCGAGGAATTTGAAAATGCGGGCTTGGAAGGAAAAGTATGGCAGTACTTTACGGCTGTGCCCGATTTCAAGTCTGTGGGCGTGAAGGACGGTAAACGCACGTATGCGTACCCCGTGATTATTCGTGCCGTAAACACCGTAGATGCAATGTCTGCCACGATTGAGGAAATACCGTACGCTATTTTGGCGAAAATTACTTCCCGTATCACGACGGAAGTAGAAAACGTAAACCGTGTTCTCTACGATTTGACCCCGAAACCTT